>MEKM01000114.1 GCA_001766965.1 Acidobacteria bacterium RIFCSPHIGHO2_01_FULL_67_28
CAACTACGGCCGCAACGAAGTGCGCAGCTTCCTGATGAGCTCGGCGCTCTTCTGGCTCGAGGTCTACCACGCCGACGGCCTGCGGGTGGACGCCGTGGCCTCCATGCTCTACCTCGACTACTCCCGCCAGCCGGGGGAGTGGCTGCCGAACAAGTGGGGCGGGCGGGAAAACCTCGACGCCATCAGCTTCCTGCGCCGCTTCAACCACGACGTCTACAAAGAGCTCCCGGACGTCGTCACCGTCGCCGAAGAGTCCACCGCCTGGCCGATGGTGTCCCGGCCCACTTACCTCGGCGGGCTGGGCTTCGGGATGAAGTGGGACATGGGCTGGATGCACGACACCCTGCTCTACATCACCAAGGACTGCGTCCACCGCCGCCACCACCACGACCACCTTACCTTTCGGTACCTTTACGCCTTCTTCGAAAATTTCGTCCTGCCGCTCTCCCACGACGAAGTGGTGCACGGCAAAAGCTCGCTGCTCGGCAAGATGCCCGGCGACGTTTGGCAGAAGTTCGCCAACCTCCGCCTGCTCTTCGGCCTGATGTACGGCTCCCCCGGCAAGAAGCTGCTCTTCATGGGGGGCGAGTTCGGCCAGTGGGACGAGTGGCACCACGAGCGCAGCCTCGACTGGCACCTCGCCCAGTACGACCGCCACGCCGGCCTGCAGCAGTGGGTCGCCGACCTGAACCGCTTCTACCGCGCCGAGCCCGCCCTGCACGAGCTCGACTTCGACCCCGGCGGCTTCGAGTGGGTGGATGCCAGCGACGCCTCCCAGAGTGTCGTCAGCTTCCTCCGCCGCGGCCGCTCGACTGACGACCTCATCCTCGTCGTCTGCAACTTCACCCCCGTGCCCCGCAGCGACTACCGCCTCGGCGTCCCCCGCGGCGGCTTCTGGCAGGAAGTGCTCAACAGCGACTCCCGCGCCGAGTATGGCGGCAGCGGTTGGGGCAACTGGGGCGGAGTCGAAGCCGACGGCGTCTGGTCCCACGGCCGGCCCTGGTCGCTCACCTTGAGCCTCCCGCCCCTCGCCGCCCTCTTCTTCAAGAGCGCAGGCGGGAAGAAGTAGAGAAAACCTTCCCCACCCTTGCAAACCAAAGAGCTTGCCCTGAGCGCAGCCGAAGGGGTGGGGCACCCACCCCTAAGTCTGTCATTTTGAGCGAAGTCCCTCGACTCTCGCTCGGGACGGTGAGCGAAAGTCGAACCGCGAAGAATCGGAGGCCAACGCCTCGGGCTACGGATGGGAGTCTCCTAGCGGGCTCGTTGCCCGAACCAATCCGCGCTGAGGTCGTTCCATTGCGGATTGACTGATTCGATGAGGGCGATCTTCTTGGCTCGCAGCCATCCCTTAATTTGCTTCTCGCGTGCGAGGGCGGCGCGCACGTTCTCGGTTGACTCGAAGTACACCAGGCGGGTGAGGTTGTACCGTTTCGTGAAGCCCGGCACGAGTCCGTGCTTGTGTTCGTAGACTCTGCGCAGCAGGTTGTTGGTCACGCCGGTGTAGAGCCGCTTGGTCTTGTTCGCCAAGATATAGACGTAGTAGGCCCTCACGGTTTCAATTCTCGCACAACCATCGCAATCAAGTGTCATTCTGAGCGGAGCCTGCCTGCGGCAGGCGAGCGAAGAATCGGAGGCCAACACCTCATCCGTGGCATAGCGCGGATTGCGCCGTGTTCATCCGATCCTTCGCTTCGCTCAGGATGACAAAAGAAAAGGCTGGGGCGGCGGGGGCCCTCGCATCCCCTTCGCGGAGCCTGCCCTGAGGCCCGCAGGGCGAAGGGCTCAGGATGACAAGAGGGGGGCAAGCTCTTCACAGGTGTGAAGAGTGGGAGAGTTCGGTATAATGGCGCGGCCTGCCCGCCTCAGGCGGGCAGGCGTCCCCTGGGTTTGATTCCACCGCTGCGAGGTGTTGCCGTGAACCGCCGTCTCCTCTCTCTGGCTTTCCTGCCCGTTGTGGTTGCGCTCGCTCTGCCCGTGCGGGCCCAGGAGCCGCCGGTCCCTCAAGGAGGCTGCACCGGCACTTTCGCGGGTCGCTGGAACACGGACTTCGGTTGGGTCGAGTTCCAACTGCAAGGCTCTCAGGCTCGGGGTTACTATGAGTGGTGGGGGGGGTCGGGGACGGTCCAGGCCGTAGTAGAGGGGCGCAAACTATCGGGACGCTGGGCCGCGCGCGAAGCCACCGCTGAGGGCGAGATCGAGTTAATCCTCACGGAGGATGGGCGGAGTTTTTCTGGCTCCTGGACTCGAGACCGGGGCGACGAACGTTGGACGAGCGGGACGTGGAGCGGCACGTGCGCTACAAAGGAGCCGATGGTCCTGCCTGACCGAACAGACTGCCAGGCGCTTCTCAACCGGCATCTTGCCCTGCAGGGTGAACTGACGCAGCTGGAATCCGCAGTCACTTTTTCCGAGCAGTTCTTCGCGGTGCAGCGCACGATCAACGAAGCCCGAGAAGCTTTGCAAAGCACCGGCCAAGACGCCAAGGCGGCAGCCGAAAAGATCGACCAACTACAAGAACTCGTGCGCAGCAACAACCAGCAACTCCAGGAGGTTTTACAACGCACAGGGGGCGGCTTGCGGCAGGCCGGGGAGTCCATGGGGGAGGTCGGCGAAACTCTGGATGCAGTGTCCAACGCCTTGCAGGTGCTTGAAATCGCCGTCCGCGCGCGG
This sequence comes from Acidobacteria bacterium RIFCSPHIGHO2_01_FULL_67_28, assembly GCA_001766965.1. Taxonomy (GTDB): domain Bacteria; phylum Acidobacteriota; class Terriglobia; order Acidiferrales; family 2-02-FULL-67-57; genus 2-02-FULL-67-57. The sequence goes on from MEKM01000114.1 coordinate 2,671, forward strand.
AACATGACCCCTGCCGACTCACTCCGAGCTTTCGGCGAGTATTTCACCACCATTGCCAACGGGCTGGAACCTCTCATCAAAGCCGTGCCAGTGCTGGGAACCTTCATCCATCTTTATTCCAAGGCGATCGAAGCATGTGCCACCTCGGTCGAACAGATCAACAAAGAGGCGGAGCGGCGGCAGCGGCTGGCCCGGGAACTCACCGGCCGACCCTTGTATGTCCAGCCGGGAACCGAGTGGGAAGCGCAGCAGCGCGCCATTAACGAAAAACGTGCAGAGCTTCAGTCGGTGGAGAACCAGCTTCTCGAGCAGTGCAGCGACACTGTCCGCTTTGTCGACGGCCGACCCGAACCGGTGGTCGAAAACGCCTTAATGCGGGAGATAGAGCAGGCTCGGGCACGGGCTCGGGCTCACTACCAAGAGCTGGGCCTCCAAGTGGAGCGGGCGAGTTTGGCCGCCGGGGAGGCATGGCGGCGTTTCGACCGCGCGCGGAAAGACTATGACGAACTGCGGCGCCGCTTGAGCGGAGGAGCCAGCTGGGCGCGCGTATCGGCCAACTTCACTCCGGAGCGGTTGGCGGAACTGCGGCAGGAGCTGGAGGCTCTGGGACCGGAAAGGCCCCTGACTCTGGATTCCAGCCTGAGTCAAGCGGAGAAACTCCGCCGGGCGGAAGAATGGCGCCGAAATAATGAGCGGCGACACGCCTTGCGCCTCGACATCGCCAGCTTGGAGCAGAGCTTGCGCGCGCTGGACGCCGCAGAACACAACTTGCGAGACACCCAGTCAGCCCATGCCCGGGCCGAGGAGGAGTACCGGCGCCTGGATCAGCAGTACACCGAAGGGCAACGCGACTTTCTCCTCCGCGAAGCGGAAGCGAAGGGCTGGGATCCATGGTGGCTCCGGTTCCGCTACGGTGACTTGTTCGGCCCGCCAGCGGCTCCACCCCGGTAGCCGCGCCCGCGAGCGGTTCGGCGTATAATGGCGCGGCCAGCCGGCGCCGAGTCCGGGGAGAACCATCCGGCGGGCGTCCCCGGGGTTTGATTCCACCGCTGCGAGGTGTGCCGTGAACCGCCGTCTCCTCTCTCTGGTTTTCCTGCTCGTTGTCGTTGCGCTGGCGCTGCCGCTGGCCGCGCAGGTTGACCCGGAGCTGCTCGCCGGGATGAAGGCCCGCTCCATCGGCCCCGCCGGGATGAGCGGGCGCATCGCCGTCATCGAAGCGGTGGCCTCGAACCCCGACATCATCTACGTGGGCGCGGCCACCGGCGGCCTGTGGAAGTCGGAGAGCGGCGGGCTCACCTGGACGCCCATCTTCGACGACCAGCCGGTGAACTCCATCGGCGCCGTCGCCGTCTTCCAGCCCAACCCCGACATCGTCTGGGTGGGGACGGGCGAAAGCAACCCCCGCAACAGCGTCTCCATCGGCAACGGCCTCTACAAGTCGCTCGACGCCGGGCGCACCTGGACGCGCCTCGGCCTCGAAGAGACCGAGCACATCTACCGCATCCTGCTCCACCCGACCTATTCCAGCGTGGCCTACGTCTGCGCGCTGGGGAAGGTCTGGGGCGAAAACCCCGAGCGCGGCGTCTTCAAGACCGTGGACGGCGGGGAAACCTGGAAGAAAGTCCTCTACGTGGATGAGAAGACCGGCTGCGGCGACCTGGCGATGGACCCTTCGAACCCGGACCACCTGATCGCGGCGATGTGGCAGTTCCGCCGCTGGCCGTGGTTCTTCAAATCGGGCGGGCCCGGCTCGGGGCTCCACCACACCTTCGACGGCGGCCGGAGCTGGAAGAAACTCGGCGAAGACGACGGCCTGCCCAAAGGCGAGCTCGGCCGCAGCGGCCTGGCTTTTTCTTTGTCCGACCCCGACATCGTCTACGCCCTGGTCGAGGCGGAGAAGAACGTCCTGCTGCGCTCGGAAGACGGCGGGCTCACCTGGAAGAAGGTGAACGAGCAGTCGAACGTGGCCCCGCGGCCCTTCTACTACGCCGACATTCGCGTCGACCCGGCGCGGCCCGACCGGGTCTACAACCTGCACTCGATGGTCACGGTGTCGGACGACGGCGGCAAGAGCTTCCGCCCGCTCATCAGTTTCTCCTCCGTCCACCCCGACCACCACGCCATGTGGATCAACCCCAAGAACGCCGCGCACATTCTCGACGGCAACGACGGCGGCGTGGCCGTCAGCCAGGATCGCGGCCAGACTTGGCGCTTCGTCGCCAACCTGCCGCTGGCGCAGTACTACCACATCCGCGTGGACATGGATAAGCCCTACAACGTCTACGGCGGCATGCAGGACAACGGCTCCTGGCGCGGCCCCGCGAGCGTCTGGGAGAACGGCGGCATCCGCAACCACCACTGGGAGGAGGTCGGCTTCGGCGACGGCTTCGACACCGCGCCCGACCCGGCCGACTCGATGATGGGCTACGCCATGAGCCAGGGAGGCTACATCAGCCGCTGGAACCTGCGCACCGGCGAGCGCAAGGACGTCCGCCCGCCCGCGCCCGACGGCGTCGAGCTGCGCTTCAACTGGAACGCCGGGCTGGCGCTCGACCCCTTCGAGCCCGCGACGATTTACTACGGCAGCCAGTTCGTCCACAAGTCCGCCGACCGGGGCGACACCTGGACCATCATCAGCCCCGACCTCACCTCCAACAACCCCGAGTGGCAGAAGTCGAACGAGAGCGGCGGGCTCACCCCGGACGTCTCCACCGCGGAAAACTTCACCACCATCATCGCCATCGCTCCCAGCCCCCTGCAGCGCGGGGTGCTCTGGGTGGGCACCGACGACGGGCGGCTGCACGTCACCCGCGACGCCGGCCAGACCTGGACGAGCGTCGAGAAAAATATCAAGGGCGTCCCGTCCAACACCTGGATTCCCCACCTCGAGCCCTCGCGCTTCGACCCCGGGACCGCCTTCGTCGTCTTCGACGACCACCGTCGCTCGAACTTCGCCCCCTACGTCTTCAAGACCACGAACTGGGGCAAAGACTGGACCAGTCTCGCCACGCCCGAGCTCCGCGGCTACTGCTTGGCCATCGCCCAGGACCCGGTGAAGGAAGACCTGCTCTTCCTCGGCACGGAGTTCGGCCTCTACGTGTCGCTCAACGGCGGCAAGCAGTGGCTGCCGTGGAAGCACGGCGTGCCGACCGCCTCGGCGATGGACCTGGTCGTGCACCCGCGCGAGCACGACCTCGTCATCGCCACCCACGGCCGCTCCGCCTACGTCCTCGACGACATCCGCCCGCTACGCGCGCTTACGGCCGAAACGCTGAAAGAGCCCGTGCATCTTTTCGAGATTCCCGACGCCCAGCAGTACATGGTGAAGCAGACCGGGGCCTCGCGCTTCCCCGGCCACGGGGAGTTCCGCGGGGAGAACCGCCCCTACGGGGCGCTCGTAACCTACTCGCTCAACGTCGAAGGCCTGCCCAGTCCCAAGGAAGACGAGGAGCGGCGCAAGAAGGAAGCCTCGACCGGCGCCGGCCGTCCGAGCGACGAGGAGGCCGACCGCAGGCCGCAGGCCGAAATCAGAATCACCGACGCCGCCGGCAAGCTCGTCCGCACTTTCAAGCAGCGGGCGGTGCGCGGAGTGAACCGCGCCGTGTGGGACCTGCGGCGCGACCGCTTCCGGGAACCGCGCCGGGAGGGCCCGCCGAGCTTCTTCGAGCCGCGCTACCTCGAAGTGCTGCCGGGAACCTACACGGTCACGGTCAAATACAAGGAGCAGGAAGCCAAGGGCAGCCTGCGCGTCGTGGCCGACCCGCGCTACCAGACCGCGCCGGAAGACCGCCAGGCCAACTGGCAGACCATCGAGCGCGCCGGCCGGCTCCAGGAGCGGCTGACGGAGGCCATCGAGCGCCTCCGCA
>MEKM01000115.1:0-2832 GCA_001766965.1 Acidobacteria bacterium RIFCSPHIGHO2_01_FULL_67_28
CTGGTGACGAGCGGGGTGGTGAACTGCGAGCGCAAGACGCTCCACCCGCACAAGATCATTTCCAGCTTCGTGCTGGGCAGCCGGACGGTTTTCGACTTCATCCACAACAACCCGCTGGTCGAGCTCCACCCGGTCTACTACACCAACGACCCCTTCATCATCGCCCAGAACGAAAAGATGGTGGCCATCAACTCCGCTTTGCAGGTGGACCTGACCGGGCAGGTGTGCTCGGATTCCATCGGACGTAGCTTCTACAGCGGCTTCGGCGGGCAGACCGACTTCATCCGCGGCGCGGCGCGCTCGAAAGGCGGCCAGCCCATCATCGCCCTGCCCTCCACCGCCAAGGACGGCTCGGTCAGCCGCATCGTGCCCACGCTCGACGCCGGCGCCGGGGTGGTGGACACCCGCGCCGATGTGCACACCGTGGTCACCGAGTACGGCGTGGCCCACCTCTTCGGCCAGTCGGTGCGGGAACGCGCCCGTGAATTGATCCGCATCGCCCACCCCCGGTTCCGCGAAGAGCTGACCGACTGGGCGGTGCGGGCCCGCTACCTGCCCGCCCGCGAAGCGGTGAGCGTGGAGAGAGCGGCATGAGCGAAACGGCAAAAGTCGACCGGGGTCTGGTTGAAATCGATTCGGAAGAGTGCAAGGGCTGCGGCTTGTGCGTGGAGGCCTGTCCGCCCCGCGTCCTCCGCCTGGCGGAACACCTCAACCGCTACGGCCTCCACCCCTGCGCCTACCAGGGCGCCGGGTGCACGGGCTGCGGGATCTGCTTCTTCGTTTGTCCCGAGCCCGGAGCCATCACCGTGCTCCGAGCCGCAGCCGGAAAATCTGAGGAAGGAGAAGCTCGGGCGGCGGCCTGACAGTCGCCGGAGTGGAACCAATGGCGAAACAGCTGATCAAGGGCAACGAAGCCATCGTCAAAGGCGCCATTCTCGGCGGCTGCCGCGCTTTCTATGGTTACCCCATCACCCCCGCCAGTGAAATCGCGGAGGCCGCCGCCCTTTATCTTCCCCCCGTCGGAGGCACGTTCCTGCAGGCGGAAAGCGAAGTGGCGGCTATCAACATGGTCTACGGCGCCGCCGCCGCCGGCGTGCGCGCCATGACCGCATCGAGCGGCCCCGGCTTGAGCCTGATGCAGGAAGGTTTGAGCTACCTGGCGGGAGCGGAGCTGCCCTGCGTGGTGGCCGACATCGTGCGCGGCGGGCCCGGCCTGGGCAACATCGCCCCCGAGCAGAGCGACTACAACCAGATCGTCAAAGGCGGCGGCCACGGCTGCTACCGCAACCTGGTGCTGGCCCCGGCCTCCGTGCAAGAGATGGCCGACCTCACCCGCTGGGCCTTCGAGCTGGCCGACACCTACCGCAACCCGGTCGTCCTGCTCACCGACGGCTACATGGGGCAGATGATGGAGCCGGTGGACTTCTCCGCCGCTCCGGTGGCGCCGCCGGCCAAGCCCTGGGCCGTCGAGGGCAACGCCGCCACCCGGCCGAACCTGGTCACTTCCATCTACCTCGAGCCCGACCAACTCGAAGCCCAGGTCCAGCACCTCGAGGCCAAGTACCGCCGCGCCGAGCAGCGCGAAGCGCGCGCCGAGCTCTGGCGCACCGAGGACGCTGACATCGTACTGGTTGGCTACGGCATCGTCGGGCGCATCCTGAAAGCGGTGGTCGAGCAGGCGCGCAGCCGGGGGCTGGCCTGGGGCCTGCTGCGGCCGGTGACGCTCTACCCCTTCCCGGTGGCCGCCCTGCTCAAGTTGAGCCGGCAGGTCCACGCCTTCTTCGTGGTGGAGTTGAGCACGGGGATGCTGCTCGACGACGTGCGGCTGGCGCTCGAAGGCCGCACCCCGGTCGAGTTCTACGGCCGCAGCGGCGGCAACGTCCCCTCCGCCGAAGAGGTCTTCGACTTCGTGCGCAAACGCGCCGAGCGCCTGCGGGGCGCGACGCCGCGCCTGGAAGAGGTGGCCTGTGGCTAGCTACTCCGTCACGCACCAGAAAGCCGCCAGCTTCTACGAGCGCTACCTGCGCAAGTCGGAGAACCAGCACCAGACCCACTACTGCCCCGGCTGCGGCCACGGCATCGCCCACAAGCTCATCGCCCGCACGATTGACGAACTCGGCTTGCAGGACCGCACCATCTTCATCAGCCCGGTGGGCTGCTCGGTCTTCGCCTACTACTATTTCGACGTCGGCAACATCCAGGCGGCGCACGGCCGCGCCGCCGCGGTGGCGACCGCCGCCAAGCGCGCCCACCCCGAAAGCATTGTGGTGAGCTACCAGGGCGACGGCGACCTGGCCGCCATCGGCACCGCCGAAATCATCCACGCCGCCAACCGCGGCGAGAACATCACCGTCTTTTTCATCAACAACGCCATCTACGGGATGACCGGCGGGCAGATGGCCCCGACCACGCTCCTCGGTCAGAAGAGCACCACCACGCCCTTCGGCCGCAGCGTCTGGAACGAGGGCTACCCGCTGCGGGTGTGCGAGCTGCTGGCGGCGCTGGAAGCCCCGGTCTATCTCGAGCGCGTAGCGCTCGGCGACAACAAGCAAATCATGAAGGCGGCGCGGGCCGTGCGCCGCGCCATTGAGAACCAGGTCAAGGGCCTGGGCTTCTCGCTCGTCGAGATTCTTTCCCCCTGCCCGACTATCTGGAAGATGACCCCGGTCGAAGCCCAGCGCTGGGTGCGGGAGGAGATGATCCCGGCCTTTCCGCTCGGGGTCTTCCGCGACCGCACCGAGAAGGCCGAGCCGCGGCCCGCGCCCCAGCCCGAGGCGCCGCTCGAGGACATCCCCCGCCTGCTCGAGATTGAGAACGGGGCCGGCGGGGCCG
>MEKM01000115.1:2852-5450 GCA_001766965.1 Acidobacteria bacterium RIFCSPHIGHO2_01_FULL_67_28
GAGCCGCTCGATCTGCGCATCAAGGTCGCGGGCTTCGGTGGCCAGGGCGTGCTCCTGCTCGGGCAAATCCTGGCGGAGGCGGGGATGGCGGCGGGGCTGGAGGTGAGCTGGCTGCCCTCTTACGGCCCCGAGATGCGCTCGGGGACATCGCACTGCCATGTGCGCCTGGGGACAGCGCCGGTGGACTCGCCGCTCGTGTCGCGGCCGAACGTGCTGCTGGCGCTGAACGAGCCGTCGCTGCGCAAGTTCCTCCCCGCGGTCGTCCCCGGCGGCTGGGTCTTCTACAACGGCCCGGCCGTGCCGGAGGATTGCGGCCGCGACGACGTCCGCTGGCTGGTCCGGCCTTTCACGGAGCTCGCCGACGAGCTGGGCGAGCCCCGCGCCGGCAACGTGGTGATGCTCGGCGCCTGGATGGAGACGAGCGGAGTGTTGAGCGAAGAAACCGTCGCCGCCGCCCTGGCGCGCCTGGTGAAGTCGAAGCGCTGGCTCGAGCTCGACCAGCGCGCGCTCTGGTGCGGGCGGGAAACCGCCAAGACAGGAGACGCCCAAACCACCTAGGAGAGAAATCGGAAAAGGAGTGCCTCCCATGATTATCCGCAAGGAAGACGCCCTCGAATACCATTCTTCGCCGCCGCCGGGGAAACTCGGCGTCGTCGCCACCAAGCCTTGCCGCACCCAGCGCGACTTGAGCCTGGCCTATACGCCCGGCGTGGCCGTGCCGTGTCTCGAAATCCAGCGCGACCCGCGTCTGCTTTATCAGTACACCGCCAAGGGCAACCTGGTGGCCGTCATCTCGAACGGCACCGCGGTGTTGGGCCTGGGCGACATCGGCGCCGGGGCCGGCAAGCCGGTCATGGAAGGCAAGGGTGTGCTCTTCAAGCGCTTCGCCGACATTGACGTCTTCGACATCGAGCTCGACACCCACGACCCCAAGGAAGTCATCCGCACCTGTCAGCTGCTCGAGCCCACCTTCGGCGGCATCAACCTGGAGGACATCAAGGCGCCCGAGTGCTTCGAGATCGAGGACGAGCTGAAGCGCACGATGAAGATCCCCGTCTTCCACGACGACCAGCACGGCACCGCCATCATCTCCGGGGCGGCGCTGCTGAACGCCCTGGAAGTGGCGGGCAAGAAGCTTGACCAGGTGAAGGTGGTCTTCAACGGCGCCGGGGCCAGCGGCATCGCCTGCGCCGAGCACTATGTCCGGCTGGGGGTGAAGCGCGAGAACATCACCCTGTGCGACACCAAGGGCGTCATCTACCAGGGCCGCACCGCGGGGATGAACCCCCACAAGCAGCGCTTCGCCAAGGAAACCTCGGCGCGCACGCTCGCGGAAGCCATGCGCGGCGCCGACGTCTTCGTCGGCCTTTCGGTGGCTGACTGCGTGACGCCGGAGATGCTCCTCACCATGGCCGACAACCCCGTCGTCTTCGCCATGGCCAACCCCGACCCGGAAATCACCTACGACCTCGCCACCCAGACCCGTCCCGACATCATCATGGCCACGGGTCGCTCCGACTTCCCGAACCAGGTGAACAACGTCCTGGGCTTCCCCTTCATCTTCCGCGGGGCGCTGGACGTGCGCGCCACCACCATCAACGAGGAGATGAAGCTGGCGGCCACGCGTGCCCTGGCGGCGCTGACCAAAGAGGATGTGCCCGACGCGGTCTGCCGCGTCTACGGCGTGGAGCGGCTGGAGTTCGGCCGCGACTACCTCATCCCCAAGCCCTTCGACCCGCGCGTGCTCATTTGGGAGGCGTCGGCGGTGGCCCAGGCGGCCATGGACTCGGGCGTCGCCCAGGAGCCGGTGAACATTGACGAGTACAAGGAACAGCTCGAGCGCCGCCTGGGCAAGGCCCACGAAGTGATGCGCGCCGTCATCCACAAGGCGCAGAAGCAGCCGCAGCGCGTGGTCTTCCCCGAGGGCGAGGAGTCGAAGATCCTGCGCGCCTGCCAGATCCTGGTGGATGAGGAGATCGCCCGGCCCATCCTGCTGGGGAACGCCGAGCGCATCCGCGCCCGCATCACCGAGCTCCACCTGCACCTGGACGGCGTCGACATCATCGAGCCGGCCCGCTGCGCGCGCCTGCCGCTTTACACCGAGGAGCTCTACCGCCTGCGCCACCGCAAGGGCGTCACCCGCAAAGAGGCCGAAGCGCTCATCCTCAACCGCAACCTCTTCGCCTCCATGATGGTGCACCTCGGCGACGCCGACGCCCTCATCGCCGGGCTCACCCAGCACTACCCCGACACCATCCGCCCCGCCTTGCAGGTGCTCAAGGTGCGCGAAGGCCTGAAGAAGGTCTCCGGCCTCTACATGCTCATCACCCCGCGCGGGGACATCTACTTCCTGGCCGACACCACGGTGAACATCGAGCCCACGGCCGAGGACCTGGCCGAGATCGCGCTTTCGGCTGCGGACCTCGCGCGGCGCTTCGACGTCGAGCCGCGCGTGGCGCTGCTTAGCTTCTCGAACTTCGGCAGCACCCCGCACCCGTTGACGGAGAAAGTCCGCCGCGCCGTTGAGCTCATCCGCCAGCGCGCCCCCGGCCTGATGGTGGACGGCGAGATGCAGGCCGACACCGCGTTGGTGCCGGA
>MEKM01000116.1 GCA_001766965.1 Acidobacteria bacterium RIFCSPHIGHO2_01_FULL_67_28
TACCGCATCCGCAACGACGAAAACCGCTTTGTCCTCTTCACCTTCGAGCGCGGCGTCGACACCTTCTTCGTTCTTGACCCCAGCCTGCAGGACGAGCGCAGCTTCCGCGAGCGGGTGGCCCAGGTCACCTTCGTCTACCGCTTCCGCCGCTAGAAAGGGCTTGCCGTGCGCTGGATCTGTCCCCGCTGCGGAGTCTCGTTGAGCTTGGCTCTCTCGGAATGCCCTTACTGCCCACCGGCGCCGTCCCCGCCGGGTTCGGCGGAAGCGCCGCCCGCAGCCGCGCCCGTAAAGCCCGATGCCGTCCCCCAGCCGCCGGCGGCTGCCGGTCCCCCGGTGCCCGAAGAGAGCCCCTACCTGCGCGGCGTGCGCTTCGGTTTGGGCTTCTTGCTGGTTGTGGTCACCGTCCTGCTGCTCCTCGCCTTGCTCCTCGAGTGGCTGGCGGCGCACCCGGAGTGGCAGCCGTGGCTCGGGGCGCCGGGAGGATGAACGCCGGCCAGGGTGCGGGCCCGCTTCAACTCTGCTTGACTCTGCCCGCCGCGTGTGTTTGACTAGGGCCGTCACTTCGTCGGGGGATGCTTCCATGGCCGTACCCAAGCTGGTGCGCGACATCATGACCCGCGAGCTCACCACGTTGGCTCACGACGTCATGCTGCTCGACGCCGTGCTGCTGATGCGCTCGAGTGGCTTCCGGCACGTCCCGGTGGTCAACGGGGACAAGCTGGTCGGGCTGCTCTCGGACCGCGACGTCCAGCGCGCCGCCCCCTCTATTTTCGGCAAGATCACCCCCGAGGAGTACAACCGCATCTTCGAGACCACTCCCATCGCCAAGGTGATGGCCAAAGAGCCGGTGACGGTGTCCCCCGCCACGCCGATCACGGAAGTGGTGACGATGATGTACGAGCGCAAGTTCGGCTCGGTGCCGGTGGTGGAAGGAGAGAAGCTGGTCGGCATCGTCACCACCACCGACCTGCTCGGCTTGCTCAGCAAGACGCTGGGCGGCTAACGCGCGCGGGGGCTTCCCGAGCCGCCGCCATGCGACGCCTTCTCCTCCTGCTTCCTTTCCTCCTGCTTCCTGTTCACACGGCCGCCGAAGACGCAATCAAGATCCGCACCGTCACCGCCTTCGTGCCCTTCGACCCGCTGCGCTCCGAGGCCACGCTTGAGGAGACCGCTGCCTTCCTCGAGCGGGCGCGCGCCGAGTTCCGCGCCGCCGGCTTCGAGGTCGAGACCCTGCGCCTGGCCACGCCGCCGCTCGCCGGCTACCTCGACCGCGTGCTGCTCGCCGAGCGCCTGGACTTCTTCCTGCGCCTGGACCGCTGGGCGGCCGAGCGCGGCCTGGTCGTCTCCCTCGGCCCCGCCGTGGTGGACGATGTCTACGATCCGGCGCGCGTCGAGTTTGTCGTCGAACTTCTCGAGCGCAGCCGCGCGCTGCACACCAGCGTCGTCATCGCCGAGGAAAGCGGCGCCCGCCCGAACGCCCTGCGCGCCGCCGCCGAAATCATCCGCCGCCTGGGGGAGAAACCCGCCAAAGAGCCGCTGGGCTTCCGCTTCGCGGCGTTGGCGCGCTGCCCGCCGGGCATCCCCTTTTTCCCCGCCGCCTACGCGGACGGGAAGCAGCGGCAGTTCGCCGTGGGCCTGGAGTCGGCGGGGGTGATGGCCGCGGCCGTGCGCGGCGACGCCGACCTCGCCACCAAGCGCATCCGCCTGCGCGCGGCGATGGAAGGGCCCTTGCAACGCATCGAAAACGCGGCTTTGGCGCTGGCGCGGGAAAGCGGCTGGACCTATCTCGGGATTGATCCCTCCCCGGCGCCCAATGGCGAGGCCAGCATCGCCGCCGCCATCGAATCGCTCGCCGGGCAGCCGCTGGGCAGCCCGGGGACGCTCGCGGCCGTGGGCACGTTGACCGGCTTCGTGCAGGCGCTTCCCGTGCGCCGCGCCGGTTTCAGCGGCCTGATGCTGCCGGTGCTGGAAGACCGGGTGCTGGCCGAGCGGGTGGCGGAAGGGCGCGTGGGCCTGCCGCTGCTGCTCGCCTATTCGGCGGTGTGTGGCACGGGCCTGGACGTCGTGCCGGTGCCGGGCGCCGCCACCACCGAGCAGCTCGAGCGCGTGCTCGCCGATGTGGCCACGCTCGCCGTCCGGCTGCGCAAGCCGCTGACGGCGCGACTGCTCGTCGTCGCCGGCAAGCGCGCCGGCGAGCGCACCGAGTTCGACTCCCCTTGGCTCACCAACACCGTCATTCTCCCGCTCGAGTGAGGAGGCAAGATGAGCAAGAGATGGCTCGCGGGTTGCGCGCTCACCATCCTGCTGGCAACGTTCCTGCTGGGGACGGCTGAACCCGAGCGCTTCACGGCAACTTTTTCCATCGTCGCCTACGACCCGGCCACCGGCGACCTGGGCGTGGCCGTCGCCTCGAAGTTCCCGGCCGTGGGCGCGATGGTCCCGTACGCGCGCGCCGGCGTGGGCGCGGTGGCCACGCAGGCGGCGGCCAACCTGCGCTTCGGGTCGGAGGGGCTGAAGCTGCTCGAGTCCGGTCTCACTCCCCAGCAGGCCATCGAAAAGCTGGTCGAGAACGACCCCGGGCGCGGCGACCGGCAGATGGGGCTGGTCGACGCCCGCGGCCGCTCGGCCGCCTGGACGGGGAAGGATTGCTTCTCCTTTGCCGGGCACATCGTGGGCGAGAACTACTCGGTGCAGGGGAACATCCTCACCGGGCGCGAGGTCCTGGTGGCGATGTCAGAGGCCTTCGCGAACGCCCGCGGGACGCTGGCGGAACGCCTGATGGCGGCGGTCGAGGCGGGCGACGCCGCCGGCGGCGACCAGCGCGGCAAGGAGTCGGCCGCCATGCTCGTCGTCCGCGAAGGCGCCGGCTACGGCGGCGTGGGCGACCGCTGGGTGGACCTGCGGGTGGACGACCACGCCGAGCCGGTCAAAGAGCTCCGGCGCCTGCTCGATGTCCACACCCTCTACTTCGGCGAGACCAAGGAGCTCGTCCCCCTCACGCCCGACTTGGTTCGCGAAATCCAGGACATCCTCAAGCGCACCGGCTTCTACGAGGGCGAAATCAACGGCACCTACGACGAGGCCACGCGCAGCGCGCTCGAGGATTTCCAGGGCTGGGAGAACCTGGAGATGCGCTTCCGCAAGGACAACCAGATCGACAAGGTCGTCCTCGACTACATGCGCCAGCACTTCGGCCCCAAGAGATGAGTGGGCGCGCCGCTCGCGCGCTGTGGGCGCTGTGCCTGTTGTGGCTTTGCGCCTCGCCCCTGGCCGCGCAGGAGCTCCGCTCCTCCAACCAGTGGCCGGAGTGGACGGCCGCCAGCCAAACCTGGCTGCGGAGCCAGGTTGCTCCCACCCCGGTGGTGCCGGCGCCGGACCCGGCGCGGCGGCGGCTTCTCCTTAGCTATGACATTTCCCCGGAGAAGTTCCCCTCGGGCTACCACCGCTCCGCCACCTATGACAATGGCCTCGGCGTCATCGCTTTCCTGATTGCAGGCGACACTGATGGCGCCGCCTTCACCTTGCACGCCCTCGCCCGCCTCCTGCGTCCGGACGGGAGTCTCTGGTTCGGCTACAACACCGCCAACAGCTGGCCGGACGAGAGCTATCACGAGAATGCCGTGGTGCGCGCGGGCGCGGTGGGTTGGAGCGGGTACGCTTTCACCTTCTTTCTCGCTCACGCCCCGCCGTGCGCCGCGGGAGACCGCGGCTGCGCCCGCGAGCGGGTGTTCTTCCGGGAGACGGCCGAGCGCCTGGCCGGCTACCTCGTCTCCTTGCAGGTGAGCGACCCGGCCGACCCGCGCTTCGGGTTGCTGCGGCTGGGCTACGGAACCAACAAGCTTGTTTATCGCCCGGAGACCGACGAAGTGATCGAGTTCTATTTGGACGAGCCCGCCCGGGGGATCAGCACGGAGAACAACATCAGCGCCTGGTTTTTCCTCCGCCAGCTCGCCCAACTGACCGGAGAGCCGCGCTGGAGCGAAGCCGCCGACCGCATCCGCCGCGGCTTGTTGCAGAGCGCCTGGAACGACCAGCTGGGACAATTCAACCGGGGCTTCGACGCCGAAGGCGCCCCCGACCCGGTGAAAGCGCTCGACTGCGCCACCTGGGGCGCGCTCTTCCTGCTGGCTGTCGGCGAAACCGAGAAAGCCCGGCGGGCCCTCCAGGCGGTGGAGGACTACTACCCGGCCCGGGATGGCGAGGCGATCGGCTACCGGCCCTACTTTGATTACCCCGTTTACGAATCCTATCTGGTCGGCCGGCATTTTTTCCCCGACGACCCGCGGAAGGAATGGCGCCAGCTCCCGCTGGTGTGGTCCGAAGGCTCCCTGGGGGTGGCCTTCGCCTACCTCCGCCTGGGGGACGCTGAACGGGCTCGTCGGGTTCTGGCCGGCCTGCGGCCCCTCCAGGACGAGGGGACGGGCCTGCGGTATGCCTCGCGCGCGGTGCCCCACGAGATGACCGACGCCGCCAGCGTGGCCGCCTCGGCCTGGCTGGTGTTGGTCAGCGAAGACCTCGGAGGGAACCCGCTGGCAGGGGAGATCTGGCGATGAGGCGGGCGCTGGCGGCGGCCGTGGCTTTGCTGGCCCTGGGAGCATCCGCCCGGGCAGAGGCGCCGGCGGAGTGGGGCGTGGCGGTGCTCGAAATCGGCGCCACCCCGGACGCTCGCCAGGAACAACTGGCTCTGCGGAATTGCCTGGAGCTCATCGGCATTCCCTACCTCGCCACCGCCGACGTGGGAACGGCGGTGCGCCGGCCGCTCGTACTGGTGGGCGGCATCCCGCTGAACACCCAGTTGTCGCCGGCCGAGCGCGAAGCCCTCTATGCCTACGTCGAGCGGGGCGGCGTCCTGCTGGCCAGCCAGGTGCAGGGAAACATGTTCTTCCCTCTCTTCGGGCTGGAGAAAGCCAGTCCCAGCCGCGAAAACTTTCGCGTGCTCTTTACCCAGCGGGCGGACCCGGCGCTGCGCTACTTGAACCGGCCCGAGGAGCGGACGGTCTCGCTCGGCAACCCACAGCTGTATGCGGAGACCATCTGGTCCACGGAATACACGCCCGCGCCCGGGACCCAGGTGCTGGCGCGGTACGAGAACGGCGCCGCCGCCTTGACCCTCCACCCCTACGGGCGCGGGTTGGCCTACGCGCTGGGCCTCGGGTTCAAGGAAACCACCCTGGTGCCGCAGCTGGCCCGGAGCTTCGAGGCGGCCCGCCTCTGGATCAACTCCTTCGAGCCCTCGGGCGATGTCTTCCGCCTGCTGCTGCGCGGGCTGTACGAGGACGCTGTCCATCCCTTCCTCCTCGTGCATACCATCCCGGAGGGAAGGCAAACCGCCCTGGTCCTCTCGCACGACGTGGACGCGC
>MEKM01000117.1 GCA_001766965.1 Acidobacteria bacterium RIFCSPHIGHO2_01_FULL_67_28
CGGTACAAGCAGGCGCGGGTAGGTGAGCACCACGTCCTTCCGGGCCGTGCCATCGCCGGCCACGACTTCCAGTTCCCAGTCGCTAGTCTTTCGCACCGCCTCCGGGAACGCCACTTCCAGGCGATAGACCGTGACAATAGGCCGGTACAGCGACCCCAGGCTCCCGGGAACCTGTTCGGGTTTGATCTGCTTCGGCGGCAACTGAATGGAAAGGCCGCCGGAAACCCTTGCCAGCCTCCGGCAGAGGTTGTCCGCTTGGTCGAAGGAGACGAGCGGGCGCGTGCCGCGCTGCGGATCAAGCCAGCGCAACTGGAGCTCGTTCACCCAGACGGCAAATACCCGCACCCCGGCACCCGCTAACGCCTCTTCCGCCTGGCGCGGGCTGAAGCCAGGCGCATTGCTCGCAGCATCGGAAATCAGGTAAAGCACGCCGCCCCAGCTCCTGGCCGGGAACTGCTTTGCTATTTCCTCGACCGCGGAGACTAGGAGAGTAGCCACCCGCTCGAGCGGCCGCGCTTTCGCTTGCTCCAGTGCTTCCAGGAGCGCTTGGCGGTCGTGGGTGAAATCTACGTGTCGCTTCAGGCCGCGTTCCAAGGTGAAGAGCGCCACGCGGTGCGACGGGGTAAGAGTGGTCACAGCGTCCTCGGCCGCCGCCCAGGCGAGCGGCAAGCCGCCCCCGTCCTCCAGACTGGGCGCCAGGTCAATTACCACGGCGATGTCCCGGGGGCTGGAATCAAGTTCGGCCGAAAGAATCTTGACAGGCTTGCCGCGCTGCTTGCCGCGGAAGTTGGCGGCCGTCAGGCCCTCTACCGGCTTGCCGTAGGCATCCACGACACTGACGGCCACGACGCGCCGCTCCGGCCCGGGCGCCGGGGTTTGCGCCCACGCCGCCAGCACCGCCAGTAGAAGAGCGACAAGGATTGCTCCCAGGCGAGACTTCATGCCGAAAGCCTACTGCGCCCGCGCCGCCCCTGTCCAGCCGTCAACAAGACCGCAGCGGTAGCGCGGGTTGCCGCAGGCTACCCGCGGCTTGTCCAGAAGCTGCCGCAGGAAGGCCTCCGGCCATCCTGCGCTACCCGAGCGGCGGGAAATGGGGCTACGAGGGGAGGGCTGCGGGTATAATGGGCGAATCCCGACGGAGGTGACAGCGTGGCCAAAGAGACGGCCGAGGCCAAAAAGCCGCGGCTGACCGAAGCCAGCAAAGCCGCGGGTTGAGCGGGCAAGCTCGGTCCGGCGGTGCTGGACAGGGTGCTGACGCGGCTGCCGCGGCAAGTTGATCCCAACGTGCTCGTTGGGTTCGCCACCAACGACGACGCCGGGGTGTATCGTCTCTCGGACGAATTGGCGCTCGTCCAGACGGTCGACTTCTTTACCCCCATCGTGGATGACCCCACCGCCTACGGGCAGATCGCCGCCGCCAACTCCCTGTCCGACGTCTACGCCATGGGCGGCCGGCCGCTCACCGCGCTCGCCCTGGTCTGCTTTCCCGAAAAAGGCGACACCGACATCCTCGAAAAAATCATGGCCGGGGGCCTGGCCAAGATGACCGAAGCCGGCTGCACCGTGGTGGGCGGCCATTCCATCCGCGACGACGAGCTCAAGTTCGGCTACGCCGTCACCGGCACCATCAACCCGAAGAAAGTCTGGACGAACACCGGGGCGCGCCCGGGCGACCGGCTGCTGCTCACGAAGCCCCTCGGCACCGGCGTCATCACCACCGCCCTGAAGAAAGGCGCCGCCCGCGACGCCTGGGTCGAGGCCGCCACGCGTCTAATGCAGCAACTGAACCGCGCCGCCGCCGAGGCCCTGGCCAGCTTTGACATCCACGGCGCCACCGACGTCACCGGCTTCGGCCTGCTCGGCCACGCTCACGAGCTCGCCGCCGGCAGCGGCGTGAGCCTGGCGATTGATTCCGCCAGGCTCGAGTGGATTGACGGCGCGCTCGACTGCGCCCGCCAGGGGCATCTTGCCGGCGGCCTCAAGGCCAACCGAGAGTTCCTGGGCGCCTGCGTCGAGTTCGCCCCGGGCGTCCCGACCGAAATCCAGAGCCTGCTCTACGACCCGCAGACTTCGGGCGGGCTGCTGGTCGCGGTGGCGCCCGAGCAGGCCGCCGCCGCCGCCCAAGCCCTGCGCGCCGCCGGCTGCGCGGCGCTGCCGGCGGGCGAAGTGTTGCCCAAGAGTTCGCCGCTGGTTGCCGTCCGCTAACTTCTTTTCCAGCAAGCGGTTCCAGCTCTCCACCGCGCCGGCTCCGGGCCCGTCGCGATTGTTTCACGTGAAACACCGCATCCAAGAGAACGGCGGTGAGTTGCCCGCCCGTCAAAGGGAGGTGGCTGATGAAGCCTTCATTGAGACTCCTCGGACTGGTTTTGCTTTCCGCCGGCCTGGCGGCTGCCGCCCAGCCGCCGGCCTCGTCCGACCTGGTGCAAGTGGTGGTGACGGCAACGGCCAAGAAGGGCGCGCCGCCGCCCATTGAGCAAAGCACCGTGGTGGTCTTCCAAGAGAAGCAGCGCCGGCCGGTGGTTGACTGGGTGCCGCTCGAGGGCGGCCGAACCATGAACCTGGCCCTGATGATTGACGACAGCGTGGGCGGCGGCTTCGGCATTCAGCTGGACAACCTCTCGAGTTTCGTCCGGGCGCTGCCTGCGAACATCCGCGTGGCGGTGATCTACGCCCGCAACGGCAACGCCACCGTGGCGCAGAACTTCACCTCCGACCACGCCGCCGCCGCCCAAGCGGTGCGGCTGCCGCTCGGCAGCCCGGGGGCCGTCGACAGCCCCTACCTGGCGCTCTTGAACCTGCTCCAGCGCTGGCCCGAGGACGGTAACCCCGGCCAGGTGCTCCTTGTCTCCCACGGCATCGACCTCTTCCGCGGCGCGTCCTCCTCGGCCCCGGGGGTGAACCCCGAGCTACGCCGCGCCATCGAAACGGCCCTGCGCCGCGGGATTGTGGTCAACACCCTCTACGCCAGCGGCCGCGGGCGGGTCCACCGGAACCGCTTCCTGGTGTCGAACGGCCAGGGATGCCTGTCGCGGCTCGCGGCCGAGACCGGCGGCGAGGCCTTCTTCCAGGGGTACGACACCCCGGTGTCGTTCAAGCCGTTCCTCGAGCAACTGGGGGAGAACTTCGGGCAGCAGTACCTGCTCACCTTCCGCGCCCAGCCGGGGAAGAAGGCCGGCTACCAGCGCCTCCGGGTGGACGCCGAAGTTCCGGGGGTGAAGCTGACGGCCCCCGCCCGGGTCTATATCCCCGCCGCCCAGTAGGCGCAGCGGCGCTACGTCTGAAGCAGCCGGCGGAGCTCGCGGCGGAGGGTGTCCGCATCCACCAGCCCGACCCAGCGCCGCACGATCTGCCCCTGCGAGTCGACGAGTAGAGTGGTGGGGATGGCCTGCAGCCCCAGGATGGCGGCGGCGCGGTTGCCTTGGTCGAGCAGGACGAGGAAACCTATCGGCAGCGAGCGCTCGAAGGTGTCCACCGCCGGCCAGCCGCCGCTGTCCATGGCCACGGCCACAAACTCCACGCCCTCGGCGCCAAACTCGGCCGCGAGCCGGTTCAGGGTCTCCAACTGCGCCCGCGCCGGCGGTGCCCAGGCCGCCCAGTAGTTGACAACCAGCACGCGCCCCGCCCGCTCCCGCAGGTTCACCCGGTTGCCCTGGCGGTCGGCGAGGGTGATGTCGAGCCCGGAAGCGCGGGTAAGCGCCCGAGCCTGCTCGAGCTCGGCGGCGCTGGCCTTGGCCTTGGGGGCGGGAGGCGCGGCGGCGGCCACGTCGGTTTTCTCCCCCGCGCTTAGCGTCTCCTCCCCAACGACTTCGGGCCGCTGGCTGCGCACCGCCACCTGTCCCGCTAGGCAGATGACCCGGGTCTTCTCTTCGGCGGCGTCCACGAAGAACTCGGTCCCCACCACCCCGATGACCGCGGTCGGTGTGCGGATTTCAAAACGCCCGCCGGGACGCGCGCCCTTGACCTCGGCCCGGACCTTCCCGAAGGTCAGCTCCACGGCGGAGTAGTTCGTGCGCTCGTCCTGGGGGAGGACGTGGAGGCGGGTCTCCGGCCCCAGGTTGAGGATGGAGCCGTCCACGATGGCCAGCCGCGCCCGGCCGCGGCGCTCCGTCCAGACCAGGTCCTGCCAGAACACGCTGTTGGCGCGGGCAAGCTCCCGCCCGGCGGCCGTGGTTTCGCCCCGCCAAGCCCGGGGAACGACGTCGGTGGTTTCTCCCGCTTTGCCCACGCGGGGACCGGCCGGCGTCGGGAGTGGCGGCGGCGCCTGCCGGGAGAAGTAAAGAAAAACCGCGCCCACCCCTACCGCTCCGACCACGGCCCAGGCCAGCAGGCGTCGCCAGCTCGCCATTTGACTTCCTCCCCCCGGGGCTGCCGCTAATGCCCATCCTACCGCAACCCCATCCTCCCAAGGGCTGGAAGAATCTCATTTGTGCAATTCTCCTCCGCGCGCGTGCAACCTTTGCGCGCGCGCTGCAGTCCCAGCAAGTGCAAGCGATTTTTGAAGGAGGCGTTCCCCATGCGGAGCGAACGGGTTGACAGTCTGCTGAAGACGGGGGAGTCGGGGAACACCTTCGAACCGGAACAACTTCGCCGGCGCCTGGCCGCCCTGTGGGTGGCGGTGGTGGCGCTGGCCGTGGTCTTGAGCGGGGTCACCGCTTACGGCTACCTCACCTTGCAGAAGCACAACCTCCAGCTCTCCCAGCTCCCCGGTGTCCAGGAGACGCTGGCGCTGGCCGGCCAGCGCCTGGAAGCCGTCGAAGGCAAGCTCCAGGCCTGGGCGGCCGACTGGGACACGCTCCAGGCCCGTATGACCGGCCTGGAGCGCCGCGTGGCCTATAACCGCGAGCTCGCCCGCAGCGAGGCCCAGAAGCAGGCCGCCGCGGTCGAAGAGCGCCTGCGCGCCGAAGCCGGCGAGCTGGCCAACGCCATGGACGCCCGCCTGACCTTGCTCGAATCCGGCGCCGAGGCCGAGCGCGCCCGCCTGGCGCAGCTCCAGGAGGACGTGGCGGCCGCGCGGACGGAAAGCCGGCGCGAGCTGGCGAGCGTCCGCGAGGACCTCGCCCGCGGTGACCAGCGCGTTGAAGAGCTCGCCCGCGTCATCGACCGCGAGCGGGTGGACTTCGAAATGGACAAGAACAGCACGCGGGAGCTGGCCGGCGGCGTCTCGCTCCGCATCACTTCGACCAACGTGGCCCAGCAGAAGGTCAAGGGCTGGATGTGGCTCCTGCCCGACCGGAAGACGCTGTGGGTCCGCGAGCTCGGCATCCAGCAGGCTTACGTCTTTTACCGGCGCGACGGCTCGGGGCCGAGCGAGCTCGTCATCACCAGCGTGCAGGACGGCGGGGTCTCGGGCTACCTGCTTGTGCCGCGCGCCGTGGCCGGAGAGGTCTCGAGCGGCGCGCCCCCGCAGAGCGGGGCCGCCCAACCGGCCGCCGACGGCGCTCACTAGGTTCCCTCCCCAAAACCCCAACCGGCGGCGTCCCGAACCTTCGGGGCGCCGCCCTTCTTTTTCCGCGGCGCCGCAGACAACACCCTCCCTCTCGCCCACTTCGCCCAGCAGAATGGCCCGTGGTTGACTCCCGCCCGACCGCTGTGTTGTTATAGCGCCACTTACGCCCTTAAGAGCGGCGGATGGCTATGGACTTGGCGGGGCCTCTACTCGGCCTTCTTCTGCTGGGTCTCCTCCTAGCAATCCCCATCCTCGCCATCAGCGCTTTCCTGCGCGTGCGACGATTGGAGCGTAAAGCCTCCGGGGCCGCGCCCGAAGAGTCCGGAGCCACGGCAAGAGTAGGAGTGTTGGAAGAACGGCTAGCTGAATGGGAGGCACGCTGGAGGTCGCTCGAGCAGCGGCTGTGGGCCGTGGAAGAACAGTCGCGCGGTGTGGCTCCGCCTGCACCAGCGAAAGCCCCCGCGCCGGTCACACCTAAACCCCCGCCACCAGCGGTGCCCGCAGCACCTCCACTCCAACCGGTTGCCCCCGCGCCGACAGCGGCGCGGCCCCGCCCGACCGGGCTCGACCTAGAAACGCTGATTGCCGGGCGCTGGCTGAACCGCATCGGCATCCTCGCCCTGCTGCTGGCGGTCGCCTTCTTCCTCAAGTACGCCTTCGACAACGACTGGGTAGGCGAGCGCGGGCGGGTGGCCATTGGGCTGCTGTGCGGCAGCGGCCTGCTGGTCTACAGCGAGTGGCTGCGGCGGCGTGGCTACCGCTACTTCTCGGAGGGGATTGCCGGGCTGGGCGCCGGTGTGCTCTACCTCTCCCTGTACGCAGGCTGGAGTTTCTACCACCTCTTTCCCCAGGCCGCAGCTTTCGCCGGGATGGTGGTGGTGACGGCAGCTATGGTGGCGGTGGCACTGGGGCGCGACTGCCAGCGCCTCGCGCTGGTGGCGCTGGTGGGCGGCTTCCTGACGCCAATCCTGCTAAGCACCGGGAAAGACCAGCAGGTGGTGCTCTTCACTTACCTGGCGGTGCTTGACGCCGGTCTGCTCGCGCTGGCCCGCTTCCGCCACTGGCGCAGCCTGGAGTTTCTCTCCTTCGTTGCCACGCAAGTCTATTTCTGGGGTTGGTACAGCTCTTTCTACAACGACGAGAAACTGGGCCGCACGGCCGCTTTCGCGACCCTGTTCTTCCTTCTCTTCGCAGCGCTGCCGGTGGTGGGAAGCCGCCGAACGGGAACGCTGTTCCAGGGCCAAGGGATTCTCGTCCTGCTGAACGCCTTTTGGTTTCTCCTTGCTTTGCGGGCCATGCTCTGGCCGGAACGTCGCTGGGCGCTGACGCTGGCGGTGCTGGGACTGGCCGCGTGTCACCTAGGGATAGCCCAGACGGCCGCACGGCCGAAGGAGGGCGAGACCTCGCTGGTCCGGCTGCTCTTTGCCGGCCTCGCGCTCACTTTCGTCACCCTGGCCATCCCCATCCGCCTGGAGGGCAAGTGGATCACGATGGCCTGGGCGGTCGAAGGCGCGGTGCTGGTTTGGAGCAGCCTCCAATCCCGGGTGCGCTTCCTGCGTCACGCCGCAGCGGTGCTGTTCGGTCTGGTGCTCGTGCGGCTGCTCTTCTTTCCCATCCCGGCCGAGCGCTTCTTGCTGAACGCGCGCTTCGCCGCCTTCGCCGTGGCTATCGCCGCCGTGGCCTTCAGTCTGCTGGCGGCCAAGCGCCGCCCCGCCGCGGTGGAACCGGAGGCGAGACCGTTTTTCGCTCTCCTCGGAATCGGGGCCAACGTCCTGACCGTATGGGCGCTCTCGCTCGAGGCCTGGGACCTTTTCGGCCGCCAGCGTCCCGCCTGGGGGCTGGACTCGGAGCTGGCTCAACAACTAGCGTTGTCTCTGCTCTGGACCTTGTACGCTACCGGGCTCATCCTGTTCGGAGTGCGGCGGTCGGCGGTTCCTCTGCGCTGGCAGGGACTGCTGCTGCTGGGGTTGGCGGTGGCAAAGGTGTTTCTCTTCGACCTGTCGTTCCTGGAAAGGGTGTACCGGATCGCCTCGTTCCTCGCTCTGGGGGTGGTGCTCCTCGCGGTGTCGTTCCTGTATCAGAGGTCGCGGAGCTTGGCAGCAGACAAGCCGGAGGAAAAACCATGAGCCGCGCGATGCTGGCGGCCTGGGGGCTGGCGCTGTTGGCCACAACAACCTTGCCCCCCGCCTGGAAGAACTGGCAATACTCGCGGGTGGTGGCAGTGGAGCCGACAGTAGAGCCACGGCTCGTGGGCGCCGTGATTCCGCCGGAGGTCTACGCCCGCGCCCGGCCCCACCTGGCCGACCTGCGGCTGATAGACGACCGCGGCACCGAAGTCCCTTACATCCTGCGCATTCGCCAAGGGAAAGAGTCCCGCCAATGGCGCGAGGGCCGCGTGCAAGATACCGGCTTCTATCCAGGACGTTACACCCAAGCCGTGGTGGATGTGGGCTCCAGGCTGCCGCTGCATAATTGCCTGGAGGTCGAGACGGCGGAGAAGAACTTCTTTGCCTGGGTGGAATTGGCAGCGAGCGAAGACAGCCAAGACTGGCGGATTGTCCGGGAGCGGGCGCCCATCTACCGCTTCGAAGAAAACGGACTGCCGGGCAACCAAAAGATCGCCTATCCGGTGACACATGCTCGCTACCTGCGGTTGCGCATTCTGGACGGGTCGCGCCCGTTCGCGGTGAAAACCTCGAGGGTGGCCCACGAGGTCGTGGAAGAACCGGAGCGCGCGCCCCTCGGGCCACGGCTCGTGCCCGACGCCGCCGCGCCTGCGCAGAGCCGCTGGGTGGCAGACCTAGGGGCCGCCGCCGTGCCGATCTCCGAGATACGCTTCGCGGTTGAGCAGCGCGAATTCCATCGCCCGGTGCAGGTGAGCGTCAGCCAAGATGGCCAGGCGTGGGACCTGGCGGGCACTGGAGAGATCTACCGTTACCAGGTCGCGCCCGGTGGCCCGCCCCAAGAGAGGCTGCGGGTCACATTCCCGGAGAGCAGCGGTCGTTACTGGCGCGTCGCCGTCTTCAACCGCAACGACGCGCCGCTGGCCCGCGTGGGACTCGAACTCTACGCCACACCCCGTCGCGTGGTGTGGCGGCAGGAGCCGGGGGCCACGTACCGATTGCTCTATGGCAACAGCCGTGTCAAGCCGCCGGAATACGAGCTGGCGCGCCTGACTGACCCCAAGGCGCTGGAGAGCCTTTTCGCAGCACGCTTGGCGGCGGAAGAGCTCAACCCTGGCTACCTCGACCCGCAGCCGTGGACGGAGCGCCACCCGGTGGTACTGTGGCTGGCCTTGGGGTTCGCCGTCGCCGTTCTCGCCCTTCTTTCCCTGCAAGCGCTGCGCAAGCCGAACCCGCCGGCGCCGCCGGCTTGACCCCGGGAGTCGCGCCGCCGACAATGGCGCGGCGATGGACACGGTTTCCACCGGGATCGGCGGGGCGCTGCTGGCCAAGGCGCTGCCCGAGGAGTGGCGCGGGCCGCGCGGCGTCTGGGCGGTGACGCTGGCGTCGGTTGTGCCCGACGCCGACGTCTTCGCCGACTTCCTCTCGAACGACCCGCTGGCCGACCTGACCCAGCACCGCGGCTTCACCCATTCGCTCGTGGGGGTGGCGGTGATGGGGCCGCTCCTGGCGCTGCTGCTCTGGCGGTTCACCCGCGACAAAAACTACAAACGCTTGCTCAGCCTGGTCATCTACGGCTTACTCTGGCACCTCTTCACGGACCTCGCCACTTCCTGGGGCACGATGGTCTTCTCCCCCTTCAACCGCGACCGCGTCGTCTGGGACTGGCTGTTCATCATCGACTTCGTTTTCACCGGCACGCTGCTTCTGCCGCAACTCTTGGCCTGGACCTATCGCGAGCGCGCCGGAGCGTTGCGCCGCGGCGGGCTGCTGTGGGCCCTGCTCGCCGCTTTCGCCGCGGTCCTCATCCGCTTCATCTCACCGTTCTTCGGCGCGGGCTTCCAATGGTGGCTGCTGGCGGTGCTGGCGGGAATCCTGGCGGCCATTTTCGCTGCTCCCGCCGTGCGCGGTTGGGGCTTTCGGCAGAGCCGCGCGACGTTCTGCCGGACCGGGGTGGCCGTCTTCGCCGCCTATATCGGCCTGTGCGTCGTCTCGCACGGGCTGGCCGTACGGCAGGTCGAGGGTTTTCTCTCCCGCGCCGAGCTGCGCCCGCGGGTCGAGGCGCTGGCTGCGATCCCGCAGCCGCTTTCGCCCTTCCGCTGGTCGGGACTCATCCTGACGAGCGACGGGGTCTACCAGGCTTGGTTCAGCGTGCTCGATGAGACGCCGCCGATCTATGCCTTCTTTCCCAGCGATCAGAACGCGTACGTGGCCAAAGCCCGGCAGCTCCCGACCGTGCAGACCTTCCTCTGGTTCGCGCGCTTTCCGGTGGCGCGCTACCGTCAGATGGGCAGCGAGCACATCGTGGATTGGG
>MEKM01000118.1 GCA_001766965.1 Acidobacteria bacterium RIFCSPHIGHO2_01_FULL_67_28
CCCGCAGAGTCGTTTCCGGGCTTTAGCTTTGCAGGATGCGCGGCGTGATGAAGAAGAGCAGCTCCTGCGTCGAGGTCTCCCACCGCGTGCGCTTGAACAGGTAGCCGATGACCGGGATGCTGCCGAGCAGCGGCACCTGGGAGACGTTGGTGGAGTTGTTGGTGACCATCACCCCGCCAACCACCACCGTGCCCCCATCCTCGATCAGCACCTGGGTGGTGGTGGCCTGCGTGGCCAGCGCCGGGATGCCGTTGATGCGGGAAATACCGGGGTCGATGGTGGTGTTCTCAATCACGATGTCGAGGAAGACCGTGCCGTCGGCGGTGATCTGCGGCTTGACTTGCAGGCGGAGCACCACGTCGATGAACTGGGTGGAGATGGTGTTGTTCACCACCGTCTGCACCGGGATGCGGGTGCCCTGCTTGACCTCCGCCTGGATGTTGTTCTGCGTAATCAGCCGCGGCTTGGAGAGCACCTTGGCGATGTTGCGGGTCTCGGCCGCGCTCAAGATGACGTCCAGGGCCACGTTCGCCCAGGTGTTGCCGAAGAGCAGGGCGGAGGAGGGGGTCCCCGGGAAGTTCGTGAGCAGCGGCTGCGACCCGGCGCCGCCGCTGGTGATCAGCGGGGGAGGAAGGAAGCCCGGGCCGAAGGGGCTCGCGTCCGCCAACCCGCCGCCGACCACGCTGCGGCGGTTGCCGGTGCCGGCCGAGAAAGCCAGGTTGGTGCCCAGCTCGCGCGTGAAAGCGCGGCTGGCGCTGACCACGCGGGCTTCGATCTCCACCTGCAGCGACTTGCGGTCGAGTTGCTTGATCAGGTCGTCGATCCGCGGGATCACCGTGGGGATGTCGCGGATGATCAGGGTGTTGGTGCGGTTATCCCGGATGATCTCGCCCCGGGAAGAGAGGAAGCGCTTGAGGGTGGGCTCGAGGTCGTTCGCCTGGGCGTAGCTCAACTGCACGGTGTGCACCACCGGCTCGGCGGCTTCCTCGCGGGCGCGGGCGAGGTCGCGGTTCTCTTCCTGCTCGGTCTTCAAGCGGTTGCGGGTGGCGATGCGGAGCACGTTGCCTTCCAGGGTGCTGCTCAGGCCGTTGTTGCGCAGGACGATGTCCAGGGCCTGGTCCCAGGGAACGTCAATCAGCACCAGGGTGACCGCGCCGCTGACGTCCGGGTCCACCACGATGTTCAAGCCGCTGATCTCGTGGATCAGGCGGAAGAAGTCCTTCAGGTCAACGTCCTTCAGGTTCACCGAAATGGGTTCGCCCGTGTACTTGGGGCCGGCCTGACCGGCGGCCGCCTCCTGCGGGGCCGCCGCTACCGGCGCGGGGGCCGGCGGCACGGCGGGGGTCGTCTTGGCCAGCAGGACGGGCTCGGCCGGCGCCGGGGTACGGCTGGCGGCGGGAACCATCGGAGCCAGCGAGGCGATGAGCATCGGCTCCGGACGAGTCTCCGGGGTCTCGGGCACAGCGGCCGGCTCGACGGGCGCGGGGGCCTCCTGGGCGGGGGCCGTGGATTCAAGAATCACCAGCAGCCCGTCCGGGGTCGCCTGTACGTCATAGGGCACCAGCACCGCCAGATCCACCACCAGGCGGGTGACCGGCGGCTGGGACTGGAACTGGCCCAGGCGCACGCCCTTGACCGCCGGGTCGTCCACCGTGAGCTGGCGCTCGCGCGCCACCAAGATGCTCTGCGGGAGGTCCACCACCAGGCGTGGCGGGCCGGTGAGCGTCCGGGTCTCATACCCCAGGGGCCCGCTGGCTTGCACGCTCAACGTGATCCGGCCGCCCTCCTGGCTGATCGCCACCCCGCGCACGAGCGCGGGCGAAGTGGTGTCAGAGGGGGATTGGGCAACGCCCACGCCGCCGTTGACGGCGATGAGCCCTGCCAGCAAGATGACGGCACAAAGGCCGCTCCACCGCTTCCGCATCATGGTTATGCTCCTGGACCTGGTCTGGGTGTCCCGGAACTCGGCCTGGCGGCCGGTCTGGCGCCGCCCCCCGACCGCGTCCCGGAACCCGTACCGCTTGTGAGTTGCTTGACGACTTCTCGTTCGTATTCCTTTCCAAAAGCGTCCGTGGTCTTCTCTTTGAAGACCACGCCGTCCTCGCTGATCTTGCCGACGGTGCCGTTGTACAGCTCATCGCCTTCCCGGAGGAAGTACGAGCGGTTGCGCCCGGCCATCGTCACCACCGCGATCATCTCGGTGGGGGTGGCCACCACACCGTTCACGGTCACCTGCGCGATCACCAGGCCGCGCTTGCCCGGGGGCAGCGGCTGCCCGCCCGCCGCCTGGTCGGGGCTGACCAGCAAGCTGCGGAAGGGGTCGCGGCGCTTGACCACTTGCGGCGCGCCTTCCGGCGCCGCCGGAGCCGCAGCGGCTGGAGCCGCCTTCTGCGCGGGCTGCTGGCTCACCTGCTGCTTGACGCCTCCGATGACCTTCATCGCCGGGGGCGCGGTAGACTGCGCCTGACCCGGCGCCGCCACGAGCAGACAGGCAACCACCACAACCAATCCCGCGGCCAGCGCGGCGCGCGTCTGCGAGGCTCTCGGCGTCATGGCTCTCCTCCTATTGCGGGCGCGGGGCAGGCCCCGGGCCTCCGGCCCCGCGGCGCGGAGCGGCCGCCGCCCCAGCCGCCGGGGCGACCGCGGCCACCTCGGCCTGGGCCGGAATGTAGTAGGTCGTGATGGTGCAAACCCCCGCCACGCTGGTGCCGGCGGTGTACTCAAACTTGCCGCCGCCCCGCTGCGCCTCGATGCCCTGCAAGCGCAGGCCGCCGGCGTTGATGATGCGGGTGCTGCGCCCGAGGCGGTCGAAAAACTCCATGGCGGCGTAGTAGGGCCCGTCCAGCTCCACCTCGAAAGGCATCTCGGCGTAGAACTCCTTGGTCACCACCGGGCGCGAGGTCAGGCGCCGCAGCGACACCTGGGCGTTGGTGGCGGACGCCTGCAAGGTGCGCATGAACTCATCCGTCTTCTTCTCTTCCGGCACCACGGTCTGGATCTGGGCCAACTGGTCCTTGGTGGCCGCCAGGCGGGTTTTCAGC
Organism: Acidobacteria bacterium RIFCSPHIGHO2_01_FULL_67_28; assembly: GCA_001766965.1. GTDB lineage: Bacteria > Acidobacteriota > Terriglobia > Acidiferrales > 2-02-FULL-67-57 > 2-02-FULL-67-57. The sequence continues at coordinate 3,042 of MEKM01000118.1, forward strand.
TCCTGGTGGCGCTGCTTGACGGCCTGGAGCTTGGCCACTTCGTCCACCAGTTGCTTGTACTTGCGCTGCAAGTCGGCCTGCTCGGCGCGGGCGGCCTGGATGGGGAAGATGGGGGGAAAGTCCACGTACCAGCCCAAAGCCCAGACGCCGACGGCGACCAGAACAAACAAGACGAGCTGGAAGTACCAGGGCAATTCGCGGAAGCGCAGCGCCATAAGGTCCCCCTACATTCCTCCCCCGGCCGCAGGCGGGGCCGCGGGCGGGGCTGGCAAGACGAACTTGGCCGTCAGGGTAAACTCGAAGTTGGCCATCCCTTCTTTCTCTTTCTGGATCGACTCCTTGATCTCCACGTTCTGGAAGTAGCCGGAGCGATTGAGGTTGGTGATGAAATTGGCCACGGCGTCCACCGACGCGGCGACGCCCTTGAACTGGATGGTGTTGTCGGCCTGCTCGTCCATGTTAGTCAGCCAGAGGGTCTCGGTCAGGCTGACGGTGTTGCCCACGGCCTCCAGCAACCGCACCGGGCCCGCCTGATTGCGCTTGAGGTTTTCGATGACGTCAAGGCGGCCCTGCAAGCGCCGTTGCTCCTCCTCGTACTCCTTGATCTCTTTCTCCAGCTGGGCCATGGTGCGCTTTTCGCTTTCCTTCTGCTCGATCTGCTGCTGGAGCGCGTTGATGTCACCTTTGATGAAGACGTACTGCACCACCAGCACGGCCACGGCCACCAGCACCGGCACGGCGAACAACACCAGCTGCAGCGTGCCGGCAATGGCGACCCGGCGCTTGACCTTGGGACGCGGACGGCCGAGAAGGTTGATCCGGATCATGCTTCGTCAAAGCTCCTCAATCCCAGGCCGACGCAAACCGCCAGCCGCGGGGCGATTTCCTTCACATATTCGTCGCTGAACTTGGCCGGATTGTAGGTAACGCGGCGGAAGGGGTCAAGCTCGTCCACCGGCATCTGGAACTCCTCCTTCAGCATGTCCAGCAAACCCGGGGTGCGGGCGGCGCCGCCGGCGGCGTAGATGTGGCCGATGGCCGCGGCCCCGGCGGTGGCGCGGAAGAAGTCGAAGGTCTTCTGGATCTCCAGCACCAAGATTTCCGACACCGAACGCAGCACCGCCGCCTTCTGCTCGTCGCTGATGCCGGCCAGGGCCTGGCCGCGCTTCAGGTTTTCAGCGTCCTCGAAGGTCAGCTCCAGCTCCTTCTGCAGGGCATCGGTGTACTGGTTGCCGCCCACCGAGACGTCGCGGGTGAACAGGGGCACGCCGCCGCGCACGATGTTGATGTTCATGACGCTGGCGCCGATGTTGAGCAGGGCCGCTGTCTCGTCCGGGTTGGGCTGGTAGTTGGTCTCGTAGGTGTTCTGCAGGGCGAAGGCGTCCACGTCCACCATGGCCAGGGTGCGGCCGATGAGCGCGCTCTGGTAGTTGTTGATCTTGTCGCGCTTCACCGCCACCAGCAGCACTTCCTGGGTGTCGCCCGCCGGGCTGGGCTCGAGCACCTGGTAGTCCAGGCTGACGTCGGCGATGTCGAAGGGGATGTACTGCCCGGCGTCGGCGTAGACCTGGTCGTAGAGCTCGTCTTCTTCCAGCATGGGCAGGTTGATTTTCTTGATGATGACGGAGTGGCCGGAGACCGAGGTGGCCACGTTCTTGTTCTTGACCTTCTGCCCGGCGTAGATGCGGTCGATGGCGGCCGAGACGCTCAAAGCGTCGATGATGGCCCCGTCCACGACCGTCTCCGGGGAGAGCGGCTCCAGGCCCACGCTCAAGAGCTCAAACCCGTCCTTCGTCTTCTTCAGCTCCACGGCTTTGACGGAGCTGGAGCCGATATCCAGGCCCACCAGGTTTACCTGCTTCTTGCCGCCGAAGAGGCCCATCGTTTACCCCTTCCCTTTCCGCCGCCGGTTCTTGCCCTGGCTGATTTTACGCTCCATCCAGCGGTCGAGAATCGTTTTCTTAAACTTCCACCGGTTGCCCAGCTTGAAGGCCGGGATCCGGTCCTGGTACACGTAACGATACAACGTGTCCGGGGAGATCCCCAAGTACTCCGAGGCCTCCCGAATGCTCATCACTTCCCGGGGGGACGCCATTGAGACTCCTCGTCCCGCCGACTGCACCCGCCGTCGCGCGGTGATCCAGTTTCCTCTGCCGTCAGGGAAGGCTAGATTCCTTTATCGGGGCTAATTTGTAGGGAAAAACCGGGGGCCTGTCAAGAGAAATCTTGGTTTTTTTCGTTTTTCTTGGGCAG
>MEKM01000119.1:0-6085 GCA_001766965.1 Acidobacteria bacterium RIFCSPHIGHO2_01_FULL_67_28
GGGTTTTCTTCGACACGCCACGACCGCATCGCCGGCCTGGCGGCGCTGAAGAAAACCTTTCTCTACTACATTCGCCAATCACCTCGGATGCGTTACCGGATCGCCCAACTGCGCGTGCAGGTCTTTGGCGACGCCGCCGTGGCCACTTTCTACTGGACGGTGCAACTCGAGCCAGGCTGGCAGGTGCGCGGCCGCGGCACCCACGTCTGGATTCGCCAGCGCGGCCAGTGGCGCATCGTCCACGAGCACTTCTCCCGCGCGCACTGAATCTTCATCGAGGACTGGCGACTCGGCTGGCACTCTTGAGGGCCGCTTCCCGAGTCCCTTCGTCGTCGCCAAAGCCGGGGAGCCAGGTGACGCCGGGCTCTTTGCGGAACCAGGTGATCTGCCGCTTGGCGTACTGGCGGGTCTCGTGCTTGGTCTGCTTGACGGCTTCTTTCATTGAAAGCTCGCCGCGCAGGTGGGCGGCCAACTGCTTGTAGCCGAGGAAGCCGAAGGGTTTCACCCGGTCGCCGAAGCGCTCGCGCAGCCGCCGCGTTTCTTCGAGCCAGCCGGCGTCCATCATCTGCCCGACCCGCTGCTCGATGCGCTCATAGAGGGCCTTGCGCTCGGGCAGCAAGCCGAGCTTCACCACCGCGTAGCCTTCCAGGCGGTCGCGTCCGGCCTGAAAGAGCTCACTCCGCGGGCGGCGCGCCTGGAACCAGACTTCGAGCGCGCGGATGAGCTTGGGGGTGTCGCGCGGGCCAATCTCGCGCGCGGACACCGGGTCCACGCGCGCCAGCAGCCGGTGCAGATGCTCCGGGCCGCGCTCTTCGGCTTCCGCCTGCAAGCGCGTGCGCAGCTCGGGGGCGCGCGGCGGCAAGGGCGACAGCCCTTCGAGGAAGGCTCGGAGATAAAGCCCCGTCCCGGCGGTAACAATCGGCAGGCGCCCGCGGGCGCTCACTTCGGCGAGCACCCGGCGGGCAGCGCGCTGGTAGTCGCCTGCGGTGAACTCTTCGGTCGGCTCGCAAAGGTCAAGCAAGTGATGCGAGACGCGAGCGCGCTCCGCGGCAGTGACTTTGCCGGTGCCGATGTCGCAGTGGCGGTAGATCTGGGCCGAGTCGCAAACCAGCACTTCCCCGCCCAGGCGCTCGGCCAGATGAATCGCCAGCGCCGACTTCCCGCTCGCCGTCGGCCCAACGAGGACAATCAAAAGCCGCAGCGCGCTCACGGGACAAAGACCTTCCAGTAACGCAGGAGCGTGGCGAGCAGCACCAGCGCCAGGAGGACGAGCATCCCCACCAGTTGCGTCCGGTTGAGCTTCACAGAATGCAGATTCCTCCCTTCAACTTCGCTCCCTTCGACTTCGCTCAGGGCGAGCAGAGCAGGCGCTGCGCTCGGAATGGCAAAGCGTGGCCTACTGCCCGTCGTAGTTCAGCGGGAGATTGTAAAGGAAGGTGAACTGCAAGACGATGTTGTCGCCGGTGAACTCCGCCGGCAGCGGCGGAAAGGGTTGGCCGGCGCGGATGGCGGCCAGGGCCGGCCGGTCCAGGTGCGAGCGGCCCGAGCTGCGGACAACCGTCGGCTGGCCCAGCGGCACCGCGCCGTCCTTCAGAATCGTAAAGACGATCACCACGCGCCCCTGCTCGCCCCAGCGGGCCGACTCCGGGATGACCGCGTACCAGTTGCGCCGCACTTCGCGCAAGAGGCGGATCAGGTAGGGCGTGAAGTCGACGCCGCGGGTGTCGGAAAGAATCTGCGGTAAGGGTGTATCGAAGTTGGGCTGCACCGGCCCGGCTTCGCCGCCCGGCGGCCCACCCGGCCCGCCCTGGCCGCGGCGCAAGCCCTCTTCGATGGTGCGCCCCGGGCTGCTCATGGGCAAATCGAGCTTGGGCCCGCCGCCGCTGCGCTGCGGCAGGTCTTCCAGGCGCGCGACCTCTTTCTGCGCGAGCGCCCCCTTATCCCCTCCCCTCGGCGTCCCCGGCTCGCCGCCCGGCGTGGGACTGGGCGCGGGCACGCCGCCCGGGTTGATGACGATGCGGTCGGAAGGCTCCGAGGGTTTCGCTGGCGGGATGACGGCTTCGAGCTCGCGCGGGCCGATGGTGAGCGAGCGGCGCCGCGCCATCTGCTCGCGCTCGTCCGGCGTCAACGCGGGCTCCTTTGGCTTCGGGTTGAGGTCGGGCGGGAGCGTCAGGATGGTGAGCTCGCGCGGCTCCACCGGGATGAGCCGGACCACTTTCGGCGCGGCGAAGATGGCGGGACTGACGATGGCGAGCAAGAGCAGGCCCAGGTGAAGGACGCCGGCGGCCATCAGCGACTCGCGGCGGCGGACGCGAACCGCGTCCTCCTGCCAGTCCACCAGGAAACCGAATTCGTCCCGGGTCGCCATCGGCTTGGCTACCTCGGCGCAGCGGCGGTGAGCGTCGCCGGCAGCTTGCGGGCGTGGGCAGCGATGGCGGCGGCGACGCGCTCGGCGAGCTCGAGCGCCCGGCGGCCTTCGGCGCCGGTCACGGGGCGGCTCTCGCGCGTGCGCACCGCTTCCAGGAAGGCGCGCAACTCGGCCCGCAGCGGCTCCTCCGCCTCCGCCTCGAGCTTGCGGATTTCGAGCCCCGCGGGCAGTCCGGGCAGCAGCGGCGGGCCCGAAGTCTTTTCGTTCAGGCGGATAAGCAGGGCGTCGCGGCGTGTGTAATCAACCGAAACGTACTCGCGGGGCTGGAAGAAACGCAGCTTGCGGACTTTGTCGGTCGAGACGCGGCTGGCGGTGAGGTTGGCCACGCAGCCGTTGGCGAACTCGAGGCGCACGCTGGCGATGTCGACCCGCGGGCTCAAGATGGGGATGCCGACGGCGTGCACCTGCTCGACCGGCGCGTTGACGAAAGTGAGCAGGATGTCGAGGTCGTGAATCATCACGTCGAAGATCACGTCCACGTCCAGGCTGCGCCCGGAGAACCCGCCCAGGCGGTGCACCTCGAAAAAAAGAGGCTGCGTCACAATCCGGGCCGCCGCCTGCACCGCCGGGTTGAAGCGCTCCGTGTGCCCTACCTGTAAGATGCGCTTGGCTTGCTCGGCGGCGCGGATGAGCTCGTCGGCTTCGGCGAGCGAAGCGGCGATGGGTTTTTCCACTAGAACGTCGCAGCCGCGCCGCAGGAGCTCGAGGCCGACGCGGGCGTGCTCGCGCGTCGGCACCGCCACGCTGACGGCCCGCGCCTGCGCCGCGACCTCATCGAGAGAGGCGAAAGAGCGGGTCTCGTACTCCTTGGCTACGCTCGCGGCGCGGGCCCCCTCAATGTCGAAGACGCCGACGAGCTCGGCGTCTTCGAGCGCGCGGTAGACGCGGGCGTGCTGCCGCCCGAACTCCCCTACGCCCACTACCGCGACCTTGATCTTGTCGGCCATCCCTTAAGCTTCCTCGGTGCTGAAGGCCGCGACGGCGATGCCGTGCTCGTCGGCGCGGCGGACGAACTCTTCGCGGTCGAAGACGAGCGTGCGCCCGGCGTCGAGCGCCAGCGCCGTGGCGTTCGCCCGCTTCATCACTTCGAGCGTCTCGAGACCCACCACCGGCACGTCGAAGCGCATGTCCTGCTTCGGCTTCGAGACCTTGACGACCACCAGCCGCCGGCCGCGGGCCAGCCCGGCAGCGCGCTCGATGGCGGCGTCGGTGCCTTCCATCGCCTCGATGGCCACGCAGGCGCGCTGGCTGACCACGACCGTCTGGCCGAGGTCGAGCCGGGCGATCTCCCGCCCGATGCGGCGGCCGTAGGCGATGTCGGCCGACTCGTCGGCGTCGGGCGCGCGGCGCGTGAGCGGCCCGGGCGCGGGCAGCAGCCGCTGCAGGAACACGGTCGAGTCCACCACCTCGATCCCCACCGCCTGCAAGGCGGCGGCGATGCCGCCGATCAAGGCGTCGGTGTTTTTCTGCGGCAGGCGCGCCAGCAGCTGCGCCAGGAAAGTGTCCGGCGGAATGTCGCTGAAGATCTTGTCGTGCCGGACCTGGCCGGCCAGCACCGCCTTGCGCACCGCTTCCTGGCGCAGGATGCCGAGCGCCTTCTGCAACTCGCCCAGGCTGACCCAGTGGACGCGCGCGCCGAGCTGCTCGATCTCCGGCAGAGTTTCCTCGCGCAGCGCCAGCACCACCATGTCCACGCCCTGCTGGCGCGCTTCTTTGAGCACGAGCAGCGGGAACTGCCCGTTGCCGGCAATTAGCGCGTAGCGTTCGCCGCTCACTTGATCACCCCGCGCTCGGCGGATTCGACGAACTTGACCAGCGCGCGCACGTCCTCGTCCTGGTCGAGCGTGGCGCGGATCTTTTCGAGCGCCTGGCTGGTGTTGAGCTTCGACTGCGTGAGCAGCCGCATGGCCTGGTGCAGGCGCTCGATGCGCTCCTCGGAAAACCCGCGCCGGCGCAGCCCGACCACGTTCACGCCGTAGACCTTGGTTTCGCGCTCGTGCACGGTGCGCGAATAGGGCAACACGTCCTGGGTGATGACCGAGTAGCCGCCGATGAAGGCGTGGCGGCCGATGCGGCAGAACTGGTGGACGCCGCAAAAGGCCCCCAGGGTGGCGTAATCCTCGATGACCACGTGGCCGGCCAGCGTGGCGGCGTTGCCGAGGATGAGGTGGTCGCCCAGGATACAGTCGTGGGCGATGTGCACGTAGGCCATCAGCAGGTTGTCGTTCCCGATCTTAGTGAGCGCCCCGCCGCCCGTGGTACCGCGGTGGATGGTGACGAACTCGCGGATGCGGTTGTCGTCGCCGATGATGACCTCGCTGTGCTCGCCACGGAACTTCAGGTCCTGCGGGATGAGCCCCAGGCTGGCGAAGGGAAAGATGCGGTTGCGGCGGCCGATGCGGATGGGGCCTTCGACGACGGCGTGGGCGCCGATTTCGGTCTCTTCGCCGATCTCGACCTCGGCGCCGATCACAGCGTACGGCCCGACGCGCACGCTCGAGGCCAGGCGCGCCTTCGGATCAACGATAGCCGTGGGATGAACGCTCATTCGGGCCGGGTCCCGCCTTTGCCCGCGCGGGCGCGGTCGCGTTCCACCACCGTGGCCAGCAGCTCGGCTTCGGCCACCAGGCGCTCGCCCACGTAGGCTTTGCCGCTCATCTTGCTGCGCGTGGTCCGCCAGGAAAGGACTTCAATCTCGAGGCGCAGGGTGTCGCCGGGAAAAACCGGCTGGCGGAAACGCGCCTGGTTGATGCCGGCGAAGAAGACGAGCTTGGAGTCGCGCTCGGGGATCTCGCGCAGGAGCATGATGGCGCCCGCCTGCGCCAGCGCTTCGACGATGAGCACGCCCGGCATCACCGGCGCGCCGGGAAAGTGCCCGGCGAAGTAGGGCTCGCTCGCCCGCACATGCTTCAGCGCCACCAGGCGCTTGGCCGGCTCCAGCGACACCACTTCGTCCACCAGCAGAAAGGGCTCGCGGTGGGGCAGGATCTTTCGGATGTCGTCCGGGCCGAGTCTCACCCGCGCCTCCGTCTCGTGCGCATTCGCTCGATTATAGACGAAGCGCGGCGGCATCGGCTAGGATGGCGCCGAAGATGGCTTCCGCATCCCTCATCTCTTCCCTGCACCGCTACCTGCGACGGCGCCAGCCGGCGATGGTGGACTTGCTCGGGGCGCTCGTGCTCCTCGAGTCGCCCACCACCGACAAGGCGGCCGTGACCCGCCTGGCTCGCTGCCTGGCGCGGCTGTGGCGGCAGCGCAGCGCGCGCGCCCGAAGCGGGCGCGTGCGCCTGCTCCATCCGAGAAACGCGGGCGCCATCCTCCGCGCCGAAATCTTTCTCGGCCGCGGGCGCCCGCAGGGGCAACTTCTTATTCTCGGCCATTTGGACACCGTCTATCCGCGCGGCACGCTGCGGCGCATGCCTTTCCGCGTGCGCGGCGGGCGCGCCGGCGGCCCCGGCACGGTGGACATGAAGAGCGGCCTGGTGCAGGCGCTTTTCGCCGTGGAAGCGCTGGAAGCCCTGCGCTTGCAGCCGGCCCGCAGGCTGGTCTTCCTGTTCACGAGCGACGAAGAAACGGGCAGCGCCGCCGGGCGGCCGATGGTCGAGCGGGAAGCCCGCCGCAGCCGCGCCGTGCTGGTGCTCGAGCCGGCGAGCGGCC
>MEKM01000119.1:6140-19825 GCA_001766965.1 Acidobacteria bacterium RIFCSPHIGHO2_01_FULL_67_28
GGAAGGCCGCGCCGCGCACGCCGGCATCGAGCCGGAAAAAGGCGTGAACGCCATCGAGGAGTTGGCCGCGCAGCTCCTGCGGGTGAAGAGATTCGCCCGGCCGCGGCAAGGCCTGACGCTGAATGCAGGCGTCATCGAGGGCGGCACGCGCACGAACGTCGTGCCCGATCGTGCCCGGGCTCTCGTGGACGTACGCATCGCCCGCCGCGCCCAGGGCCCGTGGATCGAGCGCCGGGTGCGGGCGCTGCGGCCTGTCAATCGCCGCGCCCGCCTGCGGGTCGCCGGCGGGATCAACCGCCCGCCGCTCGAGCGCACCCGCGAAGTGGCGCAACACTTCCGGCTCGCTCAACAACTGGCGCGGGCGCTGGGGGTGCGATTGGAGGAAGCTTCGACCGGCGGGGCTTCCGACGGCAACTTCACGGCGGCACTGGGCGTGCCCACGCTCGACGGGCTGGGCGGCGTCGGCGCCGGCGCGCACTCGCCCGGCGAGTTCGTCGTCGTCCGGCGGATGCCCGAGCGCGCCGCCCTGCTCGCCGCTCTGCTGCTCACCCTCTGACAGCACGGCTGACCCTTCGACTTCGCTCAGGGCAAGAGCCGTGCCCCGACCATCCAAGGGGATAGCCAAGCGCAGCGCGCGGGAGCGACTTGAACCGCCGCGCCGCGTGGTCTAGAGTCGGAGTGTGAGAGGCGTTCGCGTCCAGCTCGCGCTGCTTCTGCTGTTGGTGGTTTCGGCGGCGCGCGCGCAGACGACCGCGCTGCCGGAAGGCCAAGCCGCGACGCTGCTCGACGAGCTTCACCGCGCCGGGCTGGACGCGCCACGCACCTTCACGGTCACCGACCTCTACTTGCAGCGCGACGCCGTGCGCCTGCACTTACAGCACGGCACGCTCGTCTTCCTCCAACCCGTCGCCGGGCGCGTCACGGGCGCCCTGTTCGAAGGCGCCGGCGAAATCCTGGTGGTCCCGCCCCAGCCCGCCGAGCGCCAGCAGCTGCTGAAGTTCACCGGTTCGCCTCTGCTGACCGAGTCCTTCGCCAGCGTCTACCTCCGCTTCAGCGACCGCACCGACGAGGAACTGCGCGCGCAGATCCGCGCCGGGCACGGCGAGTTGGCTCACGAGCCCGAGCTGCTGGCGCGCTGGGAGCCGCTGGTCGCGCCCTTGAACCGCGCCCACTCGCTGCGGCTGCTCCTCGACTACCTGGACGAGCCCGTGCCCTACTTCTACGCCGGCGTCGAAGGGCGCCGTCTGGGCACTTTCAACGTAGTGGTGGACGACCGCCGGCCCGAGCAAATCCTCGTCGGCCAGGTGCGCTGGCGCGAGGAGCGCGCCTACTACGACGTCTGGAGCTCGTTCGCCCGCCGCGCAGGCCCGGCGGCGACGCCGCCCGTCCGCGCCCTAGCCTACCGCGTGCGCGCCACGCTCCTGCCCACCACCGAGCTCGAAGCCGACTGCGAGGTGGACCTCGAGCTCGGCGCCGGGCGCCCGCGCACGCTGCTCTTCGAGCTTTCGCGCTTCTTGAGCGTGTCCGAGATTTCCGAGGTCAACGCCACCGGCGAGACCCCTCGGCCTGGCTCGGGGCAAGCGCCGGTGCCACTGGAGTATTTCCAGAACGCCGCCTTGACCGCCGAAGAGGCCCGCTACCGCGGCACCGACGTGGTAGCGGTGGTGCTGCCGCCGGGGCGCGCCGCGGGCGCCGAGCGGCGCACGCTGCGCTTCCGCTACCGCGGCCGGGTGATCACCGACTTGGGCAACGGCGTGCTCTTCGTGGGCGCGCGCGGCAACTGGTATCCCAACATCAACGTGCTCGCGCCCGCCCGCTTCGAGCTGCGCTTCCGCTTCCCCCGCACCCTACAACTCGTGGCCACAGGAACGCTGCGCGAGGCGCGCGAAGAGGGCGAGTGGAAGGAAGCCCTGTGGGTGAGCGACCTGCCGCTGCCCGTGGCCGGCTTCAACGTGGGCGACTACGAAACCCGCCTCGTCGAGCGCAACGGGGTGCGCGTCACCGCCTACGCCAACCGCCAGCTCGAGCCGCGCCTGGCGCAGGCGGCGCGCGCGCGCACGCTGCCGCCGCCGCTCATCCCGCACGGCGACCCCTGGGCGCGCCTGCGCCAAGAACCGGGCAGCCCACCGCCCGCGCCGCCCACGCTGCTGCTCGACCGCGTCGCCAACGACGTGGCCAACTCCCTCGCCACCTGCGCCGAGCTCTTCGGGCCGTTCCCCTACACCGAGCTGCACGTCTCGCAAATCCCGGGCGGCTTCGGCCAGGGTTATCCCGGGCTGATTTATCTCTCCACCTTGAGCTTTCTGCCGGCGGGCGAGCAGGCGCGGCTGGGCTTGAGCGAGCGCGCGCGGGAAGTCTTCTCGCTGCTCACGCCCGCGCACGAGGTCGCCCACCAGTGGTGGGGCAACTGGGTGCGGCTGCCCCACTACCGCGACCAGTGGCTCGCCGAAGGCCTGGCCGCCTACTCCGCGCTGCTCTACGTCGAGAAACAGGCGGGCGGCGCCGACGTCCTGCGCGAGTGGCTCGAGCGCTACCGCGCCGACTTGCTCGAAACCGACGGCGCCGGGAATCCCATCGAGGCCACCGGCGCGCTGACCCTGGGCGTGCGCCTCGACTCCTCGCGCAGCCCCGACGGCTACGTCCGCCTCATCTACAGCAAGGGGCCGTGGATCCTGCACATGCTGCGCGAGATGTTCCGCGACCCTGCCACCGGCTCCGACGCCGTCTTCGTCGGCGCGCTGCGCCGGCTCGCCGAGCGCGGCGGCCCCGACCCGCTGACCACCGCCGAGTTCCAGCGGGCGCTCGAGGCGGTGCTGCCGCCGCAGGCCGACGCGGAGAAAACCGGCCGGCTCGACTGGTTCTTCGACGAGTGGGTCTACGACACCGGCTTCCCGCGCTACCGGCTGCGCTGGGAGCTCGGCGGCCGCGGGCCGGATGACCGGCGCGTCGAAGGCGCCATCGCGCAGTCGGACGTGTCCGAGCTCTTCACCATGCCTGTGCCGGTCTACGCGCGCTACGGGACCGAGCTGCGGCGGCTGGGGACGGTGGTGGTCACGGGGCGCGAAACGGCCTTCGCCTTTCCCGTGAGCGCTGCGCCCGACGCCGTGCTGCTCGACCCGTACCGCAGCCTGCTGCGCCGCTCCGAGTAAGCCGCGACGATTGCGCGTCGCTGGCCGGTGTGAGAAACTTCCGCTTCGCCTCGGCCACGGCCTTCCATGTGCGGCATCTGCGGCTTCGCGGGCTTCGACGACGCGGCGCTCCTCCGCCGGATGACGGCCGCCCTCTGCCACCGCGGCCCGGACAGCGACGGCTTCTTCACGAGCGCCGACGCCAGCCTGGGCTTCCGCCGCTTGAGCATCATCGACCTCGAAGGCGGCCAGCAGCCGCTCACCAACGAAGACGGCTCGCTGCGGCTCATCCTGAACGGCGAGATCTACAACTACCGCGCGCTGCGTGAGGAGCTCGCCCGCTGCGGCCATCGCTTCTCGACCGGGAGCGACGCCGAGGTCATCCTCCACCTCTACGAGGACGAAGGCGAGGCGCTACTGGCACGTCTGGAAGGGATGTTCGCCTTCGCGCTCTGGGACGCGCCGCGCCGGCGGCTGCTCGTCGCCCGCGACCGCCTCGGCATCAAGCCGCTCTACTACGCCGAGCGCGGCGAGCGCTTCTTCTTCGCCTCCGAGGCCAAGGCCATTCTGCTCAATCCGGATTTCCCGCGGCGTCTGCATCGGCCCGCGGTCGAGCGCCTGCTGCACTATCTCTACTTGCCCGGCAGCGAGACTCTCGTCGAAGGCCTGCGGCGCTTGCCGCCGGGCTGCTGGCTGCGCTGGGAGCGCGGCCGCGCGGAAGTTCACAGCTACTGGCAGCCGCAGGTCGGCGCCACACGGCGAATCACGGAAGCCGACGCCGTCGCCGAATTCCGCCGCCGCTTCGAAGACGCCGTGCGCAGCCATCTCGTGAGCGACGTCCCTGTGGGCGCGCTGCTGTCGGGCGGGCTGGATTCGGCCGGCGTCGTGGCGCAAATGGCGCGGCTGCTCGATCGCAAGCCCAAGACCTTCACCGTCGGCTTTGCCGGCGCCGACGACGAGCGGCCGCTGGCGCGGCGGCTCGCCGAGCGCTTCGGCACCGATCACCGCGAGTTCGAGCTTGACCCGGCGCGCTTCGTCGAAGACTTGCCGCGGATGGTCTGGCACCTGGAAGAGCCGACGCCGATTTCCTTCCTGCCGCTTTTCTATCTCGCCGAGTTCGCGCGGCGCGAAGTGAAGGCCGTGCTCATCGGCGAAGGCGCCGACGAGCTCTTCGCCGGCTACCGGCGGCTCCTGCCCTTCTCGCCCGCTCTGCCGCTCCTGCCGCGCGGCGCGCGCCGGCGGCTCTATGAGTTCGGGCTGCACTCGATTGCGCCGAATCATCGCGCCGGCGACGACCCGCTGCGCGCGGCGCTCGGCGCGGACGGTCGCTCGCCGCTCGCCGCCATCCTCGACTTTGAGCAGCGCACCGCGCTGCCCGATTATCAGCTCCACCGCGTCGACCGCATGACGATGGCGTGGAGCCTAGAAGCGCGCGTGCCGTACTTGGATCATCGCCTGGTCGAGTTCGTCAACTCGCTGCCGGATGAACTGAAACTGCGCGGCTTTCAACGGAAGTATCTGCTGCGGCGCGCGCTCGCGGGACTCGTGCCCGAAGAGGTCTTGGAAGGAACGAAGCGCGGCTTCGGCGCGCCCTTTCGACTGTGGTACAGCGGCGGCTTCCGCGAGGCCGCCAGCCGCTACGTGAACGAGCAGACGCTTGCCGAGCGCGGCTGGTTGCCGCTCGATGCGGTGCGGCCGCTGCTCGGTTCGCCCGGCGGCCGCGGCTGGCTTGAGCGCCGCCGCGGCAGCCAGCTCTTCCTGCTGCTCACGCTCGAGCTCTATTGCCGGCTGTTCATTGATCCGCCGCAGGTCAGCGCTGCGCCGCCGCCGCTCGGAAAAAGTTCCGCCGCGCGGATGGCCGCGCCGCAGCCCGTTCCCCGCTAGGATTCCCAGCGGCAGGGGCCGCTGGGCTGAGCACAGCAGGTGCGCCTAGCCGGGCGGCCAGCGCAGGCCGCGCCCGCCGAGCAGGTGCAGGTGGAGGTGGAAGATGGACTGGCCGGCGCCGCGGCCGGTGTTGAGCACGGTGCGGTAGCCGCTCTCGGCGATGCCGCGCTTGCCAGCAATCTGGGCGGCGACAAGCTGCAGGTGGCCGAGCAAGGCCGCGTCGTCGGCCCCGACGTCGTTCAGCCCGGCGATGTGCCGGCGCGGCACGATGAGCACGTGCGTGGGCGCCTGCGGGTTGATGTCCTCGAAGGCGATGGCGCGGTCGTCTTCGTGGACCATCTTCGCGGAAATCTCTTTGGCGAGGATGCGGCAGAACAGGCAGCCTTTTTCCATGGCGGTCTAGTCGAGCCGGACGACGAGGGCGACGGCGACCTCCGGCTGGCGGCGCAACTCGTCGGCAAGCGCCAACGCTTCATCGAGCGTGTTCACCCGCCCGACGCGCACGCGGTAGTAAAGCCCGTCGGGCGCCTGGAAGCTCTGGATGAAGACGTCGCCGTAGCGCGGGGCCAGGCGCGCCTGCAGGCGCATGGCATTTTCTTCGACCAGGAACGCGCCCACCTGCACGGCGTAGGCGCCGGGCGGCGCGGCGCCGCCGCCGGCGTACTGCACCACTTCCACGCGCACCAGGGCCGTGCCCGGCCCTACCATGTCGATGGCTTCGGCGCCGGCACGCGAGAGATCAATGATGCGCCCCTCGATGAACGGCCCGCGGTCGTTGATGCGCACGGTGGTGACCATCTGGTTCTCGAGGTTCGTCACCCGCACCCAGGTCTGGAACGGCAGGGTGCGGTGCGCCGCGGTCATCAGGTTCATGTCGTAGATTTCGCCGCTGGCGGTGGGCCGGCCGTGGTAGGGATGGCCGTACCAGGAGGCGAGGCCGGTTTCCGGCTCACCGATGGGCGGCGGGCCCGGCGGGGCGGCGGCGACTTTGGGCTTGCGGCGGCAGCCGCCGAGGCCGAAAAGGAGTCCCGCCAAAAGCACGGCCAGGGTCAACGCCCGTCCGATGTCGCGCGCGCGCTTCAAGTCGCTCCGTCGGGAAAAAACCTTCCTGCCCGGCTACGGTCGGCGGGTATTATAGGAACCGCTTGCCTTGCTGGCAAGCAACATCCGATGCTCTCGCCCCGCCTGCGCTGGAAGCTGGCCCGCGCCCGCGAACGGCTCTTCGACGCCGTCGAGGCTTTTTTCCGCCCGCAGCCCCGGCCGCGGGTCTGCTTCGCCTGCGGACGGCTGGTGGGGGCGGCGGAAAAAGTCTGCTCGCACTGCGGCACCAGCCAGGCGGCGCTCTCCGTCTCCGCCTTCAAGCGCGTGGCGCTGGCGGTGATCCCGGCGGAGAACCCGCTCACCTACGCCCTGCTCTTCGTCAACCTGCTGTTCTTCGTGGTGGCCTGGCTGATCAGCCAGAAGGCGGCGGGCGCCGCCGCCGGGCTCGCCGGCCCGAACTCGCAGGTGCTGCTGCTGCTCGGCGCCAAGCACGGCGCCAGCATCCTGTTCCTGGGCGAGTACTGGCGGCTGGTGATGCCGATCTTTCTGCACGCCGGCGTCATTCATTTCGCCTTCAACTCCTTCGTGCTCTGGCAGGTGGGCCCGCAGGTGGAAGAGCTGTTCGGGTCGTCGCGCTTTCTTTTTCTTTACATCGTCACCGGCATCGCCAGCTTTCTGGCCAGCACCTGGTGGTACGGGCCGGGTGGGTTGAGCGTGGGCAGCTCGGGCGCCATCTTCGGGCTGATCGGCATTCTGATTTCCTACGTCAGCCAGCGCAGCGGGTTCGTGTCCGAGTACCGCAGCTCGCTCATCCGCTGGGCGGTGTTCGTGCTGGTCATAGGCTTGTTCCTCGGGGCCGACAATGCCGCGCATGTTGGCGGCCTGCTGTGCGGGCTGGCGCTCGGGCGCCTGGTGAGCGCGCGGCGGCCGACGACGCCGGCGGCGCGGCTCGGGGTCGCCCTGATGGGCTGGGGCGCGGCCGCGGTCATCGCCTGGAGCATCATTATGGTGCTGCTGCACCTGCCGCCGGCTTCGGGCTCGTGAGTCGGGAAGAGGTGTCGCGACTGCGGTGTTACCGCGGCGTGGCTGCGGTGAGGTCGACGCCCGCCGGGTCGTGCATCTCGGCGCGGGGCTGCCGCTTCTTTTCGTAGGCCGTAATCTCGTTGGCGTGCTGGAGCGAGAGGCCGATTTCGTCCAGTCCTTTGAGCAGGCTTTCCTTGCGGGCCGGGTCAATCTGGAACTCGAAGCGCAACCCGCCGTCGTCGGCAACCGTCTGTTTCTCGAGATCCACCGAAAGGCGGTAGCCTTCCCTTTCGGCGCGGCGGAACAACTCGTCCACCTCGGCGTCGGCAAGCGCCACCGGCAAGACGCCGTTCTTGAAGCAATTGTTGTAGAAGATGTCGCCGAAGCTCGGGGCGATGACGACGCGGAAGCCGTAGTCGAGCACGCCCCAGACGGCGTGCTCGCGGCTGGAGCCGCAGGCGAAGTTGGCGCGGGTCAAGAGAACCGAAGCGCCCCGGTAGCGCGGCCGGTTGAGCGGGAAGTCGGGGTTGGGTTTCTCGCCGTCGAGATAGCGCCAGTCGTAGAAAAGCAGCCGGCCGTACCCCTCGCGCGTCAGCAGCTTGCAGAACTGCTTGGGGATCATCTGGTCGGTGTCGACGTTGACCCGGTCGAGCGCCGCCACCACCCCCGCGTGTTTTGTGAACGGGTGCATCACTCGGCTCCGTCCACGTCCCACCGGCGGATGTCGACGAAGTGGCCTTCGAGCGCCGCCGCCGCAGCCATAATCGGGCTGACGAGATGCGTCCGGCCGCCCTTGCCCTGCCGTCCCTCGAAGTTGCGGTTAGAGGTGGAAGCGCAGCGCTCGCCCGCCGGCAGCACGTCGTCGTTCATCCCGATGCACATCGAGCAGCCGGCGTCGCGCCACTCGAAGCCGGCGGCGGTGAAAACTTTGTCGAGCCCTTCCTTCTCCGCCTGCGCCTTCACGACGCGCGAGCCCGGCACCACCAGCGCCTGCTTGAGCGACTTCGCCACCTTCTTCCCCGCCACCACACGGGCGGCGGCGCGCAGGTCTTCAATGCGCGAGTTCGTGCAGGAGCCGATGAAGACGCGGTCGAGCGGGATGTCCACGAGTTTCGTCCCCGGCTTCAAACCCATGTATTCGAGGGCGCGGGCGGCGGCCTGGCGGTCGACCGGATCGGAAAAAGAATTTGGGTCGGGCACGGCGCCGGTCACGTCGGTCACCATCCCGGGGTTCGTCCCCCAGGTGACCATGGGGGCGAGCGCGTCGGCACGCAGCTCCACCACGCGGTCGTACTTCGCCCCCGGGTCGGCGGCGAGCGACTTCCAATAATCCACCGCCACCTGAAAATCCTTGCCGCGCGGCACGAAAGGCCGGCCTTCGAGATAGGCGAAGGTCGTCTCATCCGGCGCCACCATGCCGGCGCGCGCCCCGGCTTCGATGCTCATGTTGCAGACGGTCATCCGCCCTTCCATCGAAAGGGCGCGGATGGTCGCGCCGGCGTACTCGAGGACGTGCCCGGCGCCGCCGGCGACGCCGATCTTGCCGATGATGGCGAGAATGACGTCCTTGGCGGTGACGCCCTGCGGGCGCTTCCCCTCGACGCGCACGAGCAGCGTCTTCGACTTGAACTGCACCAGGCACTGCGTGGCCAGCACATGCTCGACCTCGCTCGTGCCGATGCCGAAGGCGAGCGTGCCGAAGGCGCCGTGGGTCGACGTGTGGCTGTCGCCGCAGACGATGGTCTGCCCCGGCTGGGTGATGCCGAGCTCGGGGCCGATGATGTGCACGATGCCCTGGTTGCGGCTGTGCATGTCGAACAGACGCACGCCGGTTTCGCGGCAGTTGCGCGCCAGGGCTTCGAACTGCAAGCGCGCGGTGTCGTCGAGGATGGGCAGATGCCGGTTCTTGGTGGGAACGGAGTGGTCCATCACCGCGAAGGTCAGGTCGGGTCGGCGCACCGCGCGCCCGGCGGCCTTCAGCCCGGTGAAGGCCTGCGGCGAGGTGCCTTCGTGGATCAGGTGGCGGTCAATGTAGAGGAGCGAGGGCTGGCCGGGCTCTTCGTGGACGACGTGGGCGTCCCAGATTTTTTCGTAGAGTGTTTGCGGCGGCATGGCCCTCAAGAACTCGCTCGGAACCAGGCAGGAGTCTTGCCTCACCCCCAGGCCGCATTATACTCCGGCAGCGGCGCGCCGCCAACGCCTCGCCGCTCACCCAGACCTATGTCATTCCGAGCGCAGCGCCTGCCCTGAGCGAAGTCGAAGGGAGGAATCTGCATGTCGTTCAACCAGGCCGAAATGCAGATCCCTCGGGGCCAGGGCAATCAAGCCCTCGGGATGACACCGGGGTCACGGCGGCGCCGGCCAATCAGTGCGAAGACGCCAGGATGCCTTCGACGGCGGCGCACCAGCCGGCGGGGCCGGCGGCGGCCAGGCGGACGCCGCGGAGCTTCGCGCGCGCTTCGGGGTCGTGGGAGCCGTCGGGCCGGGCGATGAGCACGGCCATGTCCGCCACGGCGAGGAAGTCGAGATCGTTCGGGCTGTCGCCCAAGGCGACCGTACGCAGCCGGCCGCTGTACTTCTTCGTGTAAAACTCCACCAAGCGGCGCACGGCCACGCCCTTATCGTTGTCGCCCATCAGGTGGAGGAAGCGCCCCCCTTCGCGCCAGCGCAGGCCGCGCTGCTGGAGCCAGTTGAAAAACTTTTCCTTCTGTTTGGCCGTGCCCTTCTCCAGCAGGAAGGGCTCGTCGAACTCGCGCTGGCGGGCGCGGCGGGCCTGGGCGAGCGGCAGGCCGCAGAGCTTGGCGACCTCCTTGTCGGTCAGGCGGCTGAAGCCGCGGACGCGGACGCCGCTGGTCTCGGCGGCTTCGTCGAGCGCCTGGACGAGCTTGGCGTAGGACACGCCCAGCTCCAGCACGTCGCAGTCGGCCCCCTTGCGCGCGGCCGGCAAGGGAAACGGGAAATAGTTCCGGGGAACATAGATGGCTCCGCCGTTCTCGGAGACGTAGGGGTCCGGCACGCCCAGCTCTTCGCGCAGCGGCAGAATCTCGGCGCGGGTCTTGCTGGTGCAGAAGACGAGCGGGGTGCGCCGCCGCCGCAGCTCGTCCAGGGCCGGCGCGGCCGCCTGCCAGGAATACGTCTTGGCGTCGAGCAGCGTGCCGTCGAGGTCGGTGAAGATGACGAGCTGGGCCATGGGCTGACCGTCCTAGAGGTGGCGGACGCCTTCGTGCTCGTCTTCGCGCGCGCCGCGTTTGAGCAGCGATTCGAGCGCCTCCCGGGCCAGGTCCTTCCCGGCCAGGCCGAAGGCAATGGCGAGCCCGGTGACGATGCCGCCGAAGACCACCCCGAAAGTGATGGCCAGCGTCGTGCGTCCGATGCCCAGGTGCTCGCAGGCGACGATAATGGCGAGCAGCCAGATGAACACCCGCACCGCAGCCGCCAGCAAGCGCGCGCTCGCCAGTTGGGCGTTCACGGCGGCGATGAGCACACCGCGGGCGAAGAAGGATGCGGCCAGGCCTCCCACCACCAGGATGAGCGCCGCGGTCAGCAGGTGCGGCAGGTAGACGAAGAAGCGCAGCACCAGGTCGCTCCCCGCCGGCCCCAGCGTGTTCAACGCCAGGAACACTCCGAAGAGCAGCACCAAACCGCCGGCGCACTGGCCCACGACGTAGGAGGTGCCGCGGGACACCCCGACGCGCTCCACCACCGCGGCCAGCCCGAGCCGCTCCGCCAGCCGGTCGAAGCGCGCCAGGCGCAGCCCGTGGTAGACCACCTGCTTCACCACCCAGCCGGCCACCGCCGCCACCAGCAGCACCACCACCGCCGCCGACAACTGCGGCAGGTAGTCCATCACCTGCTGCCGGAGTTGGTTCAGCGGCTCGACCACCGCCCGCTGCCAGAATTCGTTCATGGCTCCTCCTTCCTCACCTGGCGTCCCAGCGGACCACCAGGTCCTGCTTCAACTGCTCGTAGGCTCGACAGAGGTTTTCGATCTCCTGCTCGGCCTGGTCGTCGCTCGCTTCCTGCGTGCGCTGGACAAAGGACGCCACCCAGCCGAGGTAAAGCGGCGTCAGGGACTGCAGCAGGTGCTGGCGGTCAAGCTTGCGCCGGTGGAAGGCGACGGCGAACTCGTGCACCAGCTGCACCCAGAGGAGATTCTCCAGGCGCAGCTCGCCCGGGACGCCATTGGCCAGCCGCCGGAGCTCTCCGACCAGGTCTTCGCGCAGAAAAGAGGTGTAGACGGGCTCGAGGTCACGGCAGCCCTGCTGGAAGGCGGTGAGCATGCGCTCCGGGTTCACCCGCACGGACTCGAGGCCGACGGCGTAGGGGAAGCCAAAAAGCGGCGCCGGCACCGAGCCGCGCACGCTCTTCCAGGTCTTCTCGTATTCTTCCATCAGGCTGAAGAGCGACCCCACCACCTGCGCCAGCATGGCGGAAAGGTCGGCGCCGGGGTCCTTGGGGTCGTGCAGCTTGGCGCCGAGAAAAACCTGGCAGACCTTGAAGCCTTCGGCGAGCGCCGTGGTGGTCATCCAGATGTCCACGCCGTAGCGAGCCACGTCAGTTTCCCAGACGTCCTTGCTCAAAAGGCGGTTGATGAGTTTCCCCGACAATCCGAACTCGCCCCCGATGGGCTGCCGGAGGCGGGTGCCGTAGAGCGCGCGGGTGAGCGGGTAGACGATGCTGTTGGTGATGGTGCCGTCGTACTTGTGGCGGCGGTAGTAGGGGGCGACGTAGTCGAACTCGTTCTGGAGCACCGGGCGCACCAGCAGGTCTACCCAGTCGGGGGTGATGCTGCGCAGGTCGGCGTCCACCACCGCGCAGGCCCGGGCCTTCAGCTGCTGCGCGGCGCGGAAGATGGTGCGGAAGGCGCTGCCCTTGCCCGGCAGGCCGTGGTAGGGGGTGGTGATGCGGTGAACGGGCTGAAGCGGATGGCGCACGAGCAGGAGCTTGTCGGTTTCGAGCTGCGCCTCCAGCACCGCCTGCGGCGTGCCGTCCTTCGAGCCGCCATCGGAATTGACGATGACGCAGCGCTGGTCGGAAAAATGTCTGGCCAGCCCGGCGCTCACTGCCCGCACCACGTGGCCGATGGTGCGGGCGTTGTTGTAGCTGGGGATGCCGATGACGATGTCGGCCTCGCCCAGCTTGTCCATCGCCTGCCGGGCGTCGGGGGCCAGGATGTCAACTTCAGGCATGGGTCGTTACGGGGGCGTTGTCTTCCTCTACGGCCAGCTCGAGTTGGCCGAAGAAATCCGGCAGAGCGGCCGCCACGCGGTTCCAGTTGGGGATGAGCGCCGCCCCCAGCGGGTCTTTCAGGTAGTCCTCGGCGGCCAGGCGGATGGCCTGGGCGAAGGCCTGCACCGCCACTTCCTCTTCGTGACGGTCAAAGTCGAGGCCGTTGATCATGGCGTCGGCGTGGTAGCGGGTGATGGTGTCTTCGGCGGTGCGGACGTACTTGGTCTGGATGGTGCGCAGGGCGCCCTCGGAGATGACGGCGCCATCGGCGGCCAGCATCCGGAAAAGCGTCTTGGCGATGTCCACCGTCATCCGCATCAGCCCCTTCTGCGCGTCCTCGGCCGAGAGCGACTGGTGCTTGTGCTCGTAGTTGTCGGCCACGTCCACCTGGCAAATGCGCTTCAGCGAGCAGTTCCGGTAGACCTCGGCCAGCACGCCCACTTCCAGGCCCCAGTCGGCCGGGATGCGGTTCACCCGGGCCAGCTCGGCGTCCATGGCGAACTCCCCGGCCAGCGGGTAGCGAAAGCTGTCGAGATAGACCAGGAAGGGCAAGTGCCCGAAGATTTCCTTCAGCGTGCGCACGAAGGGGGTGACGAAGAGGCGGGTGACTCGCCCGTGCAACTTGGTCGTGTAGCGGGCGTAGAATCCCTTGGCGAACTCGAAGTCCACGTTGGGGTTGGCGATGGGGTGCATCAGCCGGGCCAGCAGTTCGCGGTTGTAGTTGACGATGTCGCAGTCGTGCAGCCCGATGATCTTGGCCTGGCCGCTCGCCAGCACGTAGCCGTAAGCGATCCAGCAGGCCCGGCCCTTGCCCGCCGGCCCCGCCGCCAGCCGCTTCTCCTCCAGCAGCCGGAACAGCCGCTGCACGCGCTCGCCCTCGTTCCAGATGACGCGCACGTTCTTGTGGACGTCGTACAGCCGCTTCTTGGCGTCCGCGAACTGGCTGGCATCGGCGTTGCCGAGCGAGAGGACGATCTGCTTCAGGTAGGGAATCTTCGGGAGCTCTTTCAGGATGCCGGTCATGGCCTCGGTCTCGAACTCCGAGTAGAGCGCGGGCAGGACGAGGGCCATGGGAGAGGTCCGAGAGAAGCGCACCAGCTCGTCTTCGATCTCCTCGATGCGCCGCGTCCCGAGCCGGTGCAGCGTCGCCACCACGCCAGTTTGGAAAAAGTCCGCCATCGCCTCCCTCTCCTTGGAGCTTACATGCAGGACTGCAATTGACTGAGATTTGATTCTAGGAGGCGAGCCAACCGAAGTCAAACAAAACCGGCTTCAATCCTTGGAGGGAATGTCGGGCAGCATCTTCCCGATGCGCCAGGCGTAGTGGATGCCGGAGAGCACGGTGAGCGCGGCCGTCAGCCAGAGCAGCAAGTCTTTCGC
>MEKM01000120.1:0-5288 GCA_001766965.1 Acidobacteria bacterium RIFCSPHIGHO2_01_FULL_67_28
CGCTCATCGTGCTCGTCGTCTACCTCGGCGTGAACCTGCTTTTCTTTTACGCGGCGCCGGCGGCGGCGCTCGCCGGAGTGGTGCCGGTGGGAGAGGTGGCTGCGCAGCATTTGTTCGGGCCGGGCGTGGCCGCCTGGCTCGCCGCGCTCATCAGCCTGGCGCTGGTGTCGTCCTTGAGCGCCTACCTCTTCACCGGCCCGCGGGTCTACTTCGCCATGGCGCGCGACGGGCTGTTCTTCCGCTTCGCCGCCCGCCTCCATCCGCGCTTCGAGACGCCGTCGCTCGCCATCCTCGCCCAGGGCACCTGCGCGGCGGTCATGGTCGTGAGCGGAACCTTCGAGCAACTGCTCACCTACATCGGCTTTGCGCTGGGGATATTTCCCTGGCTGGCGGTGGCGGGGCTTTTCCTCTTGCGGCGGCGAGAGCCGGAGCGGCCGAGCCCCTATCAGGTGTGGGGGTACCCGCTGGTGCCGCTGTTTTATCTGGCGGCGATGGCGGGCATCCTGGGCGTGGCGCTGTGGAACCGCCCCGGGCCGTCGCTGGTCGCGCTCGCCACCGTGGCCGCCGGTGTTCCGTTCTACCGCCTCACGGTCGGCCGGCGTGATCGGGCGAAAGCCTAGAGCGAGCGGCCGAGCTGGATGGCGATGCCCTGGTCGCAGCAGGGCCCGGCGCCCACCGAGATGGTGGCGACCACGGCGTTCGTCGAGGTATCAATCACCGAAACCGTGTTCGAGCCCCGGTTGGTCACATAAACGCGCGCGCCGTCCGGCGTGACCGCCACGCCCGTGGGGTTGCTGCCCACAGTGATGGTCTTGATGACGGCATTCGTGCTGGTGTTGATCACCGACACGGTGTTCGCGCCGCTGTTGGCCACATAGACCCGGCTAAAATCCGGCGTGAGCGCCGCCCCGGCGGGCTTGTCCCCCACCTTAATGTTGGCGACCACGACATCCGACATACCCCCGGTGTCAATCACCTGCAACCTGTCAACGTTCTCCAGGCTTACGTAGATTCGATCCACGTCGCCGGTTTCGTCGTGCTTGAGTGCAGCCCCGCTCGGGCCGTCCCCCGTCAGAGCAAAGTCGGCCGGGATGAGCGTGTGGTAGTTCGGATCACTTGGATCGGTATCGAAGACCTCAATCTCATCCAGACAATAGGCGAGCGTTCCCACTCCGTCGCCGCCGGCGCCCATGCCTCGCGGGCAGGCGCCCGGGAAAAGGCTGATGGTGGCGAAGACCTCGTTGCTCGTGGTCGAAATGGCCGAAACGGTCTCCGAGAGATTATTCGAGACGTAGAGGACTGTCGCGTCGATGGGGGAGAAAGTGAGCCCCCAAGGGCCGTCGCCGCCGCTGGGAGCCAGGTCGATGGTGGCGATGACCGATTTGTCGGCCGTGTTGATGACCGACACCGTGTCGTCGTCGTGGTTGGTGACGTAGGCGCGGGTGCCGTCTTCGTTCAGCAGGATGCCCTTGGGGCCGTTGCCCACGGGGATGGTGGCGATGACGGTGTTGGTCTCGGTGTCGATCACCGTGACGCTGTCGCCGTCGAAGTTCGTCACCCAGGCCAGCGGCACAATCACCGCGCCGGTCCGCGCCAGGAAGACGTTCTCAATGACGCCCGTGGCACCCCCGGCCGTCAGGTCGGCGGTGGAGACAAAAGCGGCGAAGCGCCCGTCGCCGCTAAGCGAGGGCTCGATACTGTTATCGACCGCTTCGCCGCCGCTGCTGGTGACCGAGATGCGCCGGGTCGAGGGCGTGCAGCCGGGCTCCCCGCCCAGGCAGGTGTCGTGCACGAAGATGTCGGCCGCGGCGTTGGTATCACCCGGGACCAAGTTAGTGGCGAAGGAAAAGAAGGCGACGAAGCGGCCATCGGCGCTGAGGGAGGGCCGGGTGGTGCTGTCGCTGTCCCCCTGGGAGCCATCGTTGGCCAGCGAGACCAGGGCGGTCGAGGGGGTGCAGCCGACGGGCGCTCCCCCGCAGGTGTCGCGCACCAGAATGTCAACTTTGCCGTTCGCGTCACCCGCCGCCAGGTTGCTCGCAAAAGAACGAAAGGCAATAAAGCGGCCGTTGCCGCTGATTGACGCCTCGGCACTGTCATCGTTGCCTTCGGAGCCGTCACCCGCCAGGGAGGCCCGCGTGGTCGCGGGCGTGCAGCCACTGACCACCCCGAGGCAGGTGTCGTGGACGAAGATGTCGTTCACGCCGTTGGCGTCGCCGCCCACCAGGTTGGTGGCGGGGGAAAAGAAGGCGACGTAGCGGCCGTCGGCGCTCACGGCGGGCTCGTCACTGAAGCCGTCGGCCTCCGTGCCGCCGGTCGCCTCCGAGACGCGGACGGTCTGCGGGACGCAACCCACGGGGCCACCCACGCAGGTGTCGCGCAGGAAGATGTCGTCGGCCAAGTTGGTGTCGTTGACAATGAGGTTGGTGGCGGCGGAGCGGAAAACGACGTAGCGGCCGTTGCCGCTGATGCCGGGACTGTCGCTCAAGCCGTTTGGCTCGCTCCCTTCCGAAACCCGAATCGTCGAGGGGATGCAGGACGGATCTGCCCCGGCGCAGGTGTCGCGCATGTAGATGTCGGGAAGGTTATTCGTGTCGCCGGGCAGGTCGAGTAAGTTGGTGGCGCTGGAAACAAAAGTGACGAAGCGGCCGTTGCCGCTGATGGCCGGCTGGGTACTGTCTCCGTCCCCCTGGGTGCCGTCGTTCGCCAGCGACACGATCGTCATCCCGGGCGTGCAGCCGGTCGCTCCGAGGCAGGTGTCGAAGAGAAACACATCCTGTACGCCGTTGGTGTCGTTCCCCGTCCCGATCAGGTTCGAGGCCGCCGACGCGAAGGCGATGAAGCGCCCGTTGGCGCTGCGGGCCGGGGCGCGGCTGTTGTTGTCGCCGCCGCCGGTGGGCGAGCTGGTCACGCCGGGCGCGGTCAGCGTCACGGTGGCAAAAGCCTTCTTGGTGGAGCCCTTGAGCTTGGCCTTGAGCTTCAGCCGGCAGCCGGTGTCGACGATTTGACAGAGGGTGCTGGAGGGGAGCGCCGCCGGAGCGGTGTAGCGAACCAGGGGGTTGTTGTTCGAGTCGCGGCCGATCTCGGCCAGCGTCCCGAGGGTCGAATTGCCCCCGGTCACGCAGTTGGCGCCGTTGCTGTCGCAGACCTGCAGCTTGACGATTTTGGCGCCGGTGCCGGGAATGAAGACGGTCAGGTCCTGCGTCTGGGTAATGGCCACCGTGTTCTGGCTGGGCGTGAAGGTCATCTTGACGCCCGCCTGCGCCGCCACGGGCAAAGACAGCAGGGCCAGCAAGAGAATCATCCGCGAGAGTGTCCGCATGGAAGTGTTCCTCTGGGTCAGAAACTTGGGGCCGTTAGGTTGACGCCTGTGCGAGACGAATCCAGCGGCTCGCCGCCCTCCAGGATTCAAGCAGGCCCGTTGAAAATCCTACACCCGCAGCGAGCGTGAGTCAAGTTGCGCGGGCCGCGCGCTAGGACAGACATTCCTGCTTGCCCTGAGCAAGCCGCAGGGTCTGTCCAGGCAATCCTTAGCAGGCAAACGGCAAGGCGAGTTGAGGGCGGGCGGAGGCCGCAAGGGCGGAGTAGTTGGGGAGTGAGTCGGGCTCGCTATCGGGCCAGCGACCGCTCAAGCCGTACTTGGCGCGCAGGCGGTGCATCCGGGCGCTGATTTCCTTCCGGTAGGCTTCGGGGGCGTAGGCACGCCGCGCGTACCACTTGCGGTACTGCTTCAGGAGGCGCGGGAACTTCTCTTCGAGGAAGGGAAAGAACTTCTTCTGCGCGCTCGGCATCAGGAAGACGACGTTCGCGCAGAGATAGCGGGCGCGCGCGGCAGCCGCCGCCGCCACCAGGGCTTCGAGGTCGCGCTCGCGGTCGGTGAGGCCCGGCAGGATGGGGCAGGCGAAGACGCCGGCGGCGAGACCGGCTTCGTTCAACTGCCGCACCGCCTCCAGACGCAGGTCGGGCCGGGGCGCGCGCGGCTCGACGACGCGCGCCAGTCGTGGGTGGAGCGTCGTGACCGAGAGGTTGATGAACAGCCGGTTGCGCTCGGAGATCTGCTTCAGCAAATCGGTGTCGCGCACCACCAGGTTCGACTTGGTGGTGATGGAGAGGCTCAAGCCGCCCCCGCCGGGCAGCGTGCGGGAAAACTCGAGCAGGGTCTCAAGCACCGCCCGCGTCACCCCGAAGCGCCGCTCGGCGGGCTGGTAGGGGTCGGTGGCGGCGCCGATAGCGATGTGCTCGCCGAGGACTCTCTCGGGCGTGAGGTCGCGCCGGAGCAGCCGCGCCGCCTCCGCCTTGACGTAAATCTTGTTCTCGAACTCGGTGGCGTCGAGCTCCATGTACTCGTGGGTGTAGCGCGCGTAGCAGTACTGGCAGCCGAACTCGCAACCGCGGTAGGGGTTGATGGACCAGGTGAAGCCCACCCGGCGGGAGTCCACCCGGTTCAGCAGCGACCGCACCGGCAGCCGGTAGTAGTCGACCCCTTTGCCCTCGCCCTCGAGCGGGGCAGAGGCGGCCAGGCGCGCAATTCCCACGGTAGGGGTTTGAGGGGAGGATGCCAGCTCGTCGAACCCGCCCAGCCAGCCCGTCCCGATACCTCGGGACGGAGCCGGGAGCGGGTGGGAGGTTGCGCGCCTGACCTGTGATGCAGGGTGGCTCATTACAGGGGGGTAGCATATTCGCTTTTTCTTCGCTTTGTCAAGAACTTTCTTTCGCCTTATTTTCGCCTTGAAGAAACCGACCCTCCCCCGCTGCCCGCGGGCGTATACTTTGCCCTACGAGGCCCGCATGCCCGACGTCCGCATCCTGGTGATTGACGACGACGAGGCCAGCCGGCGCGCCCTCGGCCTCATCCTCGAGTCCGACGGCTGGGCCATCGAGATGGTGGCGCTGCCCGACGACGCCCTGGCCAAGCTCGCCGGGGGCGGCTGGAACCTGGTCATCGCCAACGTCTCGATGTCGAGCCTGTCGGGGCCGCTCTTTTCCCTGCTGAAAGACCTGGCGGAGGCGAAGGGGGCGCTGCGGATACTGTTCCTGGTGCCGGCGCTGGTCGAGTCGAAGGCGGTGGAAGCGCTCGAGCGGCTGAAGCTGCCCTACGCCACCAAGCCGCTGCACCTGCACGATTTCCTCGAACAGGTGAGCGACCTGCTGCGCGAGGCCGGCGTCATCACCGGGCCGCTGCACGGCCTGCGCGACAGCGGCCCCGTCGCTCCCAAACCCCAGCTCCAGGACGCCCGCCACCGCAAGAAGGAAGGCGAGGCGGCCATGTTCGCCGACCGCGACGACTACTC
>MEKM01000120.1:5306-11758 GCA_001766965.1 Acidobacteria bacterium RIFCSPHIGHO2_01_FULL_67_28
CCAAACCCCAGCTCCAGGACGCCCGCCACCGCAAGAAGGAAGGCGAGGCGGCCATGTTCGCCGACCGCGACGACTACTCCTACGACGAAGAAGAGCTGAAGCGCTTCGAAGAAGAAGAGCGCCGCAAGGCCGGCGGCGACTCCGGCGAGGGCGACGGCTCGGAGTCCGGCTAGGCCCCGCTTCTCAACTCACCGCACAAACCGCAGCGCGATCCCCGCCCCCGAGCCTCCGATGGGGATGGTGGTCTTCACCGTGTTGCTGGCCACGTCAATCACCGTCACCGCCCCCACCGCCACGCTGTTATGAGTCACGTAGAGAGTGGGCCCCTCGGGAACGATGACTGCTATCTCGGGATTAGCCGCCACGGGGATGGTGGCGATGACACTGTTGGTGGCGGTGTTGATGACCGAAACATTGTTCGAGGCTTCATTCGGGACGTAGGCGCGCGTCCCATCCGGCGTAAGGACCAGCATGTGCGGTCCGCTCCCCACCGGGATGGTGGCCACCACGGCCTTCGTGCTGGTGTTGACTACCGAAACTGTGCCGGCGAAAAAGTTGACGACATACAGGCGGCTCTCATCGGGGGAAAGGGCTGAACCCTCCGGCCCGTCGCCCACGGCGATGGTGTCCACCACCGTGTTGCTGCTGGTGTCGATGACGCTGACGGTGTCGCTGCCCTCGTTGCCGACGTAGCCTCGCGTCCCGTCGGCCTTGAAGATCACCCCGCCCGGGCAGAGACCGACGGGGATGGTGGTGGTCACAGTGTTGGTCCCCGTATCAACCACCGAGATGTTGTTCGAGTCACAGTTGGCCACGTAGAGGCGGGTGCCATCGGGCGTCACCGCCGGAAACAACGGCCGGTCGCCCATCGGAATGTTCGCAATCACTGTGTTGCTCAATGTGTTGAGGACGAACACGCTCCCCGACACCACCGTGTCGCTCACATAGGCCCGCAAGCCGTCCGGGGAGATGCTGAAGAACGCCGTGTCGGTCCCGCCCACATCCACGCTGGCTATCTTGGTGTTGGTGCCGGTGTCGATGATGGCCAGCTTGCCCGCCGGATCGGCGCCATGGCCCACGTAGGCGAGCGGGGGCCGCACGAAGCTGGTGCGGCTGACGATGATGTCGTTGGCGGCGTTGGTGTCGTTGCCGCCGCCCAACAGATTCGTGGCGCCCGATTGGAAGACCACAAAGCGCCCGTCGGGGCTGATGTGGGGGAAGATGCTGGTGCCGTCTCCCTCCGCGCCGTCAACGGCCGTCGAAACGCGCACCGTCATGGGCGTGCAGCCCGCCGTTCCCGCGCAGGTGTCGCGGACGAAGATGTCGTCGGCACTGTTGAAGTCGCTCCCCACCAGAGTGCCGGCGAAAGAATGGAAGCTGATGAAACGCCCGTCGGCGCTGATGGCCTGGCCGAAGAAACCCAAGCCGCTGTGGAAGTCGCCCTCCGTGCCGTCGGTCGCCACCGACACCCGCGTCGTCCCCGGCGTGCACGGGCCGCTCGCGCCAAAGCAGGTGTCCCGCACGAACACATCGAAGGCCCCGTTAGTATCGTTGCCCGCGCCCACCAAGTTGTCCGCGCTCGAGGCGAAGGTGACGAAGCGCCCGTCGGCGCTGATGGCGGGCTCCGTGCCCGCCAGGTTGGCCTCGCTGCCGTCGTTCGCCAGCGACACCCGCGTCGTCCCCGGCGTGCACGGGCCGCTTGCCCCGAAGCAGGTGTCCCGCACGAAGACGTCGGCCACCGCGTTGGTGTCGCTGCCGATAAGGTTGCTGGCCCCTGAAGCGAAAACCGCCAGGCGCCCGTCGGCGCTCAAGGACGGCCGGCCGCTGTCGCTGTTGCCTTCGCTGCCGTTGTCGGCGACCGAGACCCGCGTGGTCGAAGGCGAGCAGCCCGTGGGCACGCCCGCGCAGGTGTCGCGCACAAAAGCGTCCTGGGCGCCGCCGACGTCGCCGGCCACCAGGTTGGTGGCGTCGGAAAGAAAAGCCACGGTGCGCCCGTCGGCGCTGATGGCGGGAAACTGGTTGTCGGCATCCGCCACCGTGCCGTCGGTGGCCCGCGACACCATCGTGGTCGAGGGCGAACACGCCGGCCCCGCCCCCAGGCAGGTGTTGCGCACATAGATTTGCGCGAACCCGCCCGTTGCCTGCGCCGTCAGGTTGGTCGCCGCCGATTGAAACGCCACGAAGCGCCCGTCGGCGCTCACCCCGGGTTGAGCGCTGTCGTCGTTGGCCTCGCTGCCGTCATCGGCCAGCGAGACGCGGATCGTGGTCGGCGAGCAGCTCTCCAGCTCCCCGCAGGTGTCCCGCAGGAAGATATCCAGTGAATCGTTGGCGTCGCCTCCCACGCCCAGTAGGTTGGTGGCGGTGGAGCCGAAGACGACGTGGCGGCCATCCACGCTCACCCGGGGCTGGAAGCTGCCGTCATCGGCCTCACTGCCGTCGTTGGCCACGCTGGCGCGGCGGATGACGCCCGGGGCGGCCAGGACGACCGTGGCCGTCTTCTTGAGCTTCTTTCTCCGGCCGTTCTTGGTGTACTTGAGGATGGCCTGCACCTTCACCCGGCAGCCCAGCACCACCACCTGGCAGGCCAGCGTCGGCGGCAGCGTCGCCGGCGCGATGTAGCGCGCGATGGGGTTGTTGTTGCTGTCCGTGCCGACCTGGGCGATGGTCCCGAGCGTCGTCGAGCCTCCGGTCACGCAGTTCTGCCCGAAGCCGTCGCAGACCTGCAGCTTCACGGTCTTGCTCACGTTGCCGGTGACGACGGCGGTGAAGTCGCCGGTCTCGTTGATGCGGATGGGGGCTTCGGCCGGCGTCAGGGTCAACTGCACCTTGGCCGCCGCCCCGAGCGGCAGGAGACACACCGCCACAATCAGCAAAACGGGATTGCTTCTGGACATCCACCACCCCCGGAGGACCCCGCAAACCTCGCCCCCGGGCGCGCCTCATCAAGGCGCCAGATGGCCCCCGCCAATACTTAACTCTCTACCAGCCGCCGGCGCTCAAGTCAAGCGCAGCGCCCTAGAGCCGCTCGAAGCGGGCGGTGAAGTGGCCCACCCGTTCGACTCGCCCTGCGGGCTCGCTCCCTTCGGCTTCGCTTCCCTCGGCCCGCCTCGGGACAGGCAGGGCAAGCAGGGTGAGACATTTCACAACGGAGCAAGCCTAGCGGTGAAATGTCTCAGGAACGGGGCTTCGTAGACGAGCTTCAGGCCGCGGATTTCGGCCCGGCGCTTCCAGACTTCGAGAATCACCTCGATCACATAATCAACGTGGCTCTGGGTGTAGACCCGCCGCGGAATCGCCAGCCGCACCAGGTCCATCTCGGCGTGCGCGCCGAACATCAGCGTGCCGATTTCGACCGAGCGGATGCCGCCTTCGAGATAAAGCTCGGCCGCCAGCGCCACCCCGGGGAACGCGGCCGGCGGCACGTGCGGGAGGAACGCCCGGGCGTCAATGTAAATGGCGTGGCCGCCGGGCG
This sequence comes from Acidobacteria bacterium RIFCSPHIGHO2_01_FULL_67_28, assembly GCA_001766965.1. GTDB lineage: Bacteria > Acidobacteriota > Terriglobia > Acidiferrales > 2-02-FULL-67-57 > 2-02-FULL-67-57. The sequence continues at coordinate 8,779 of MEKM01000120.1, forward strand.
GCTGCACGATCGGCACGCCTTCGGCGGAGATGTGCCGGCCGAGGTAGGCGGTCGAGACGATGCGGTACTTGAGATAATCCTCTTCGAGCGCCTCCTCCAGCCCGACGGCGATGGCCTCCAGGTCGCGCCCCGCCAGGCCCCCGTAGGTCGGGTAGCCCTCGGTCAGGATGAGCAGGTTTTTTTCCTGCTGGGCGAGGGCGTCGTCGTTCGTGCACAGGAACCCGCCGATGTTGGCCAGACCGTCCTTCTTGGCGCTCATGGTGCAACCGTCGCCCAGGGCGAACATCTCGCGGGCGATCTGCTTGGGGGTGTGGTGCTCGTAGCCTTTCTCGCGGGTCTTGATGAAGTAGGAGTTTTCGGCGAAGCGGCAGGCGTCGAAGTAGAGCGGGATTTTGTGCTTGCGGCAGGCGGCGCTGACGGCGCGGGCGTTCTCCATCGAGACCGGCTGGCCGCCCCCGCTGTTGTTGGTGATGGTCAGCATCACGAGCGGGATGCGCTCGCGCCCCACGCGCGCGATGAGCTGCTCGAGCGCCGCGACGTCCATGTTGCCCTTGAAGGGGTGCGCGGTGGCGGGCTGGCGGGCCTCGGGAATGGGCAGGTCGGCCGCCTCGGCGCCCACGAACTCGACGTTCGCGCGCGTAGTGTCGAAGTGGGTGTTGTTCGGCACCACGTCGCCCTTCTTGCACATCACGCTGAAGAGGATGCGCTCGGCGGCGCGCCCCTGGTGCGTGGGGATGACGTGCTTGTAGCCGAAGATGCCCTGGACCGACTGCCGGAAGCGCTCGAAGGAGGGGCTGCCGGCGTAGCTTTCATCGCCAATCATCATCGCCGCCCACTGGCGCGTGGACATGGCGCCGGTGCCGGAGTCGGTCAAGAGGTCAATCAACACGTCCTCGGCGGGCAGCAAGAAGAGGTTGTAGTGCGACTGCACGAGCAGCCGCTCCCGCTCCGCCCGCGTCGTCCAGCGGATGGGCTCGACGCTCTTGATCTTGAAGGGCTCGATGATTGTCTTGATCGGCATCGTTTCTCCTCTATCCGACCTCTGCGCCCTCTGCGCCTCTGCGGTGAGGCAAAACGCGACCCGTGATCCGTGGCCCGTGACTAGTGACCAGTACCTCGTGAGTTCAGTTCCGTTTTTCCTATCTGTGTTTATCTGTGTGCATCTGTGGTTACTTCCTAGCCGTGATGATTTCCGAATCCAAGCCGCCGGAAACGAACTCGCGCTCGACTTCGGCGAAGCCGGCGGCGCGCACGAACGGCTCGGCCAGGACCGGGCGGCAGCCGCCGAAAAGATACGGCACCAGCACGGTCGGCGTCACCCGGTAAGCGCGTTCCCACCCGGTCAGCCGCTCGCCCGACTCGGGCGAGCCCGCATTCGGGCCGCCATTCTTGCTGAAGTTGACCAGCACCAGCCGCCCGCCGCCTGTCCCGAGCGTAGTCGAGGGAGCGCGCAGCACGCGGCGGAACTCCCGCAACAGCGGCGTCATCTCCTCGGCCGGAATAAGGTCGAGCAGGTAGCTCGCCCAGAGCAGGTCGAAGCTCGCGTCGGCAAACGGCAACCGGAGCGCATCGGCGCGCGCCAAGCGCCCCTCGGGCACCTGCCGCCGGGTGACGGCGAGCATCCGCGGGGCCAGGTCCACGCCCACGAGCAGTCCGCTTCTCCCCAGCCGCCGCGCCAAGCGTTTGTGCACCAGTCCGGTGCCGACCGCCACCTCCAGCACCCGCTCGCCCGGCTCGACCGCGGCCCGCTGCAGCCCGCGGTTCACCCCTTCCCGCTCCAGGCCCGCCGCCGCGCGCCCGTAGAGAAAGCTGAAGAGGTTGTAGGCCCGCGCGAGGGCCCGCCGCCGGCCGCGCGCTTCAATCACGCCGGCTATTGTAGCCTGCCTGCCCCGGGCCGGTCGGGTCTTTGTCCGGCGACGAGTTTGTGAGACAATCCCGCGCGGTGAAAAACAAGGAGCGGGGCGCATGAAGCGACGCCGCCGGCCCGTGGTGCGGCTCCTGAACTCCAAGCGCATCGCCCCCGCCGCCGTCCGGGAGCTTTTCCGCTCGACCGGCTGGACGGAAGACATCGCCGCCTATTCTCCCCAACAAATCCAGAAGCTCCTGCGGCACTCCCACCTGGTGCTGACCGCGTGGGACGACGAGAAGCTCGTGGGCTTCGCCAGCGCCGTCTCGGACGGCGTGCTCTGCGGGCTGGTGCAGAACCTGGTGGTGCACCCCGACTACCGCGGCACCGGCCTGGGGACGCGGCTGCTGCGGCAGCTTGCGGCCACGATGCGCCGCCAAGACATCCCTTGCCTCTACGCCCTGGGCACGCGCGGGAAGAAGGCGGGCGCTTTCTTCCGCCGCGTGGGCTTTCACCCGCTGAACTGGAAAGTCTTCCTCCGCTCTGCGCGCTGACCCCTCGCTTGACACTATCCAGGTGTAAGGCTAGAGTCGCCCGAGCTTTTCTCCGATTCGCGTCGTGGAGGGTGTTATGGCCGCCATCAACCGCAAGCGGGTCCTGCTCGGCACCATCGCCGGCTGGGTGGTGTGGGCCGCCTGGAGCATGTTCGTCAACGCCTACATCCTGGCAGGTCAGTACGAGTCGTCGGAGGCCGCCGGCCAGCTGCTGGCGACCCCGCGCTACTCTCCTCCGCAGTTTCTGGCGAGCTGGTTCGTGACCCTGCTCATCGTCACCTGCATCGCCGCCCACCTCTACGCCTGGGTGCGCGGGACGCTCGGGCCCGGGCCGGGGACGGCGCTGCGCATGGGGATTCTGGTCGGCTTCGTCGCCGGCTTCCCGATTAATCTCTCGGTCGCCACCTGGGTGCCGGTCGAGCGCATTGTGCCGCTGTGGTGGATGCTCGACCTCTGGGTGGGCGCGATTCTCGCCACCGTCGTCGCCGCCTGGCTCTACAAGGACTAGTTGGTCGCGGGCTGACCGCGCTGCTGGCGGCGGTAGGCGATCGAATCGAGAATCTGCTTGAAGCGGGGCTCG
>MEKM01000120.1:11836-13045 GCA_001766965.1 Acidobacteria bacterium RIFCSPHIGHO2_01_FULL_67_28
CCAGAGCTTTCTCTTTCTCCCCCAGCACGGCGTAAACTTCCGCCGTCCACACTGCTGCCCAGGCCGACCCCGCACTGTACTTTAAGACCTCGGTGTCCATCTCTTTGACGGCGTCAACGTGTTTCTTCTCCAGGGCCAGCAACAATGCCCAGGCAGTCCGAATCCAGAAATTCTGACGATCGTCGGAGCGAGCGCGCTCCAAGGTCTGGCGAGCCTTGCGCAGCTCGCCCCTGTCCATGTACGTCTGGGCCAAGAAGACAATGGCATAGAGATACTGCGGATCCTGTTCGAGGACTTTATCCAGTTCGCGGATGGCCCCGGCCGCCTCCCCTTGTTCGCGGAGGATAGCCCCGTACCAAGCACGGGAGGGGAGATGCAACGGGGCGCGCTGCATCGATTGTTTTGCGAGAGCCTCGGCCGCTGGGTAGTCCCCGTTCAACCAGTGGTAACCAAGCAGCCAGCTTCTGGCCTCCAAGTCATCCGGGTTGGCCGCCAGGGCCTTCTCCGCTTCGGCGGGCACCAGTTCCTTGCGTCCCTGGTAGAGATAGACACCGGCCAGCACGGAGTGGGGATGGCCCGCGCTGGGATCGTCCTGCAGGGCACGCCGCAGCTCTTCTTCAGCCTTATAGAGCCCGCTGGTGTCGTGCGAGTAGCCACTGTCAAACATCACCAGGTATGTATAAGCGTGCCAGGAGCGGGCCTCGGCGAAGTGCGGGTCTAGTTCCAGCGCCCTCTCCAGCATTTGCTGCGCGCGCGGGATGTCGAGGTGCACCGTCAGAAACAGGACTCCTTTCTCGAAGTACTCGTTGGCCTCCGGGTTGGTCGAGGGCTTGCCGCCTGTGCTCAAGCGCGGCGCGGCGGGAGCTGCGGGCTTTTCAATCTTCGTGTAGCCGATGGAAAACGGCACCCCGCGAATGGCCGCAATCACCACTCCCAGGCCAATCAGCAAGAGAGGCGTAGCGACCGCCCAGAACCACCACCGGCGCACAAGCGCTCTTGAGGCCGGCACGGCGGCAATGGCCGTGTCGGATTGCAGGGCTTCGAGCGCGGCGCGGACTTCGCCGGCCCGCTGGTAGCGCTGCCCGGGCTCCTTCGTGAGCAGCCGCTGGATGATGGCCCGCAGCCCGGCGGGCACCCGCGCCCCGAAGGTTCGGGGCGGCTCGCGCAAGATGGCCGAGCTCAACTCGAACCCCGTCTGCCCCTCGAAGG
>MEKM01000121.1 GCA_001766965.1 Acidobacteria bacterium RIFCSPHIGHO2_01_FULL_67_28
CGTTGGGGTTGGGAGTGGGCCTTGTTCTTCTGGCGGGCGTGGTGACGCTGGCGGTGGACAGCGGAGCGCTGCTGGCCCGCTGGCCCGGCGTCGCCGAGCTCTTCATCCACCCGGAATCGCTCGATGAGCATCGCTGGCAAATCTGGCGCGACACCTGGCCGATGATCCGCGATCACCTCTGGCTGGGCTCGGGCCTGGAAACCTACGGCGTGCTCTCCGACTCTTACCGCAGCTTCTACTCCAACCTGCGCTGGCTCCAGGCGCACAACGACTACCTGCAATGGCTGGCCGAGACCGGGCTGGTGGGCGCCGGGCTGGCGGTGTGGTTCCTGGTGGCGCTGGCGCGCAGCGGAGCCGAAAAGCTCCGGGACGCCGCGTCCGGCTCCGAGCGGCGACTGGTCGCCGCCGCCCTGACCGGCTGCCTGCTTGCGCTCCTGCACAGCCTGGTGGATTTTCCTCTGCGCATCCCGGCCAACGCTTTGTTGTTCGCCGCTTTGCTGGCGATGATCGCCGCCCCGGCCAGCCCGCCTCCGGCCGGCCCGGCTCGGGCCAGCGAGCACTCCTAGAAGCGGACGAAGTAGGAGAGTCCCACTCCCTGTTCTCGCCGCTCCTGGGTGCGGTTCTGGTAGTAGTAGCCCGCCCGGAACCCCTGCCGCGACGTCACCCGCACCTCCGCCCCCGCGCCGTAGGTCTGCGCCGCGAAGCGGCCCAGGTGGCTCGGGAGTGCAAGGCGAGCCGCCGGCAGCTGACCCTCCCCAGCAAGAGGTGAGGGATCGTCGAGAAAAGGTATGGAAAGTTCCTTCGCAGAAAACATACTCGCCACAGGGGGACGGGATCTCACACTCCGCGCGGGGAGTTAAGCCCTAATCTTCCTGTGGACGGATTTCTTGCGTAAGACAAGTGGCTTCCGGAGGGGCGCAGCGAAGCGCGTAGGCCTTCCGGTCCAGCAACTGATTGTGGCGGCAGGTGAGGTTGGTGACGAGGCCGAGGAGCACCTTCTTGGGGTTTCGCGTGTGGATGGCCATCCGCCACACGCGACCCAGGATTTTGGGGTAGGAGTAGAACAAGTTGTTGAACTGATTCATCTCCTGCACCAGCTCGCTCCAGGTGAAGTGGAGGTACCGGGAGACGGGGTGGGCGAGGGTGTAGTACTGCCAATCGGCGGGATAGTTGGTGGCGATGATCCGCCCCTGCCGCTCCATCTCCTTGAAGAGCGCCGTCCCCGGCAGCGGCGTGAGGATGTGGACGATGGCCATGTCGAGCCTGCAATCCTCGGCGGCGCGCGCGATGGTGGCGCCGATGCCCGGCCGGTCCGTATCGATCCCCAGGATGAACGAGCCCATCACGGTGATCCCGTGGCACTGGATCCGCTGCACGGAAGCGCGGAAATCGCGGCCTTTCTGGATGTTGAACTTCTTGTGCAGGGCAATCAAGCCTTCGGCCGTCAACGACTCGAAGCCGATGAAGACCCCCATGCAACCGGAGCGCGCGGCCAAATCAAGCAGTTCCTCGTCGTCGGCAAAGTTGATCGTGGCCTGGCAGATCCAGGGCTGGGTCAAACCCTCGCGGGTCATCGCCCGGAACAGATCCTTGGCGTAGGCGATGTGGTCCCGGCGGGTGCCGATCAGGTTGTCGTCCACGAACAGGATTCTCTTTTCGCGGACCTGGCGTAGCTCGGCGATCACGTTCTCGATCGGCCGGTGGCGGAACAGGCCGCCGTTGAAGGCCGTCACGCTGCAGAACGAGCAGTTCAAAGGGCAGCCCCGGGTGGCCTGGATCGAACCGAAGTGGTAGCGCCCCGCCAGCAGGTCGTGGCGCGCCGGAGGGATCTCCCCCATCGAGACCGGCCCGCCGGCGTAAACGTGCTGGAGCGTTCCGGCCTGCACATCAGCCAGGACCTGCGGCCACACCGACTCCGCCTCGCCGGTGACCACGGTGTCCGCGTGGCCCAAGGCCTCAGCGAGGCACATCGTGGCGTGAATGCCCCCCATCACTACCGGGACTCCCCTCGCACGGAAAAGCGCGGCCAGTTCGTAGGCGCGGGTGGCCTGGGAGGTGAAGGCGGTGATGCCGACCAGGTCGGCGCGGGGCAGGACCTGGGCATCGACCGGGCCGAGGTTCTCGTCGATCACCTCGACCTCCCAGTCTGGTGGGGTGAGACGAGCCAGGATCAGCAGGCCCAGCGGTTTCCAGACCCGGTACTTGTTCAGGCGGTTCCACCGCTGAATCTTGCTGAGGCTGACCACGGGATTGAATGGGTTGAGTAGAAGAAGTTTCATGATCACCCCGCTCCGCCCCTAACTTCCCAATGAAGTGCATTATCGCAAATATCTGCTCAGAACCTTTTCCTTTTGGCTCAATGTGCCCAAAACACGGGGTCGTGACGCCCCTGGTCCCGATCCACTGCTCACCAGGAAGTAGACACCACCCTCCGAACCAGACAGCGAGCCACTTATTTCGGACGGGATAATGTCAGGGTTATTCTAAGCGAGGGGAATGCCAATTGGTCAAAGACTTTCGGGACTTTGATTAGGCGCCAGATCGAAACTTCTGGCAATCGACCCAAAACCAGGGCTCGCGGTGGCTATTCGCTTTTCGGTTTTCTGAAGCTCACGTTCGAGATGAGCAGCTACTTCTGCCGCATAGTGTATAAAGTGCTGGCCCGAAAGCAAAATCGTAAAGCCTAACCATAGCTTCTGGGGACGGAAAAACCATCGGCAAAGCAACTGCAACAAGAACTTCCAATATGCCCTTCGATAGGAAGCTTTAATACCTTGGTGCCACACTGAGCGCAGCAGGATGCCGAGCTTATAGGACACCGAATAGCGCGGGGATCTTTGGTATTTGCCAATCTCCCAATTTAGAAGAGAGCGAAAAGCCCGATCGTAGAATGAGGAGGGGGAATAGATTGAAAGGAGAGTTCTTCGGACCCCCTCAAGCAGCACCGGAAGGGGAAGAACTGTAAGAAAGTTGGGCGGCTCAAAATTGGTGGTTTCCGCACCATGTTCGATCAATCGACCCTCTTTCAACATTCGAGCGTATAGAGGGGTGGTCGGAGGCGCTTGCAAGAACCCCGCCATGGCCCACGGGATGGCAGCGAACTCGATGAACTCGTGTTGCCGTTCAAAAATGTCTTCGGCATCCGAGTCGAAACCAATAATGAAGCCTCCAGTTACCCAAAGTCCTCCTCTTTGAATGAAGCGAATGCAGTCCAGCGGATCCTGCCGTAGATTTTGGAATTTCTTAGCCTCCCTCAAGGCCTCCTTGGAAGGGCTTTCTATGCCGACGAAGACGAAGAAGAAGTTCGCTTTCACCATCGCTTCGAGCAACGCAGGCCGCTGGGCAAGATCCATGGATGCTTCCGTATAGAACACGAAAGGATAGTCATGCGCCTTTTGCCACTGTTCCAGCTCTTGGGCCAATTCGAATGCGAGCTTGTGATTCCCGATGAAATTATCATCGACGATGAAGACCGGCTTACGCCAGCCGAGATCGAAAAGCGCATCCAGTTCTAGCAGGGTCTGGCTTGGAGTTTTCGTTCTTGGCTTCCTTCCATAGAGAGTGATGATGTCGCAGAACTCACATTGGAATGGGCAGCCGCGGGAGAACTGTATAGACATCGAGGCATAGCGTTCGATTTCCAGAAGCTCGAACCGAGGAACCGGTGTCCTGTGGATATTGGGCTTTTCGTGAATGGTGTAGAGCCGTCTCGTCCTGCCAGTTTCGAGATCGGCCGCAATCTGTTGGAAAATTTCGTCCGGTTCGCCGACCACCACATGGTCGGCCAGCGAGAGCAACAGCTCGGGTTGACTGCTAGCATACGGACCACCGATCATGGTGCGCTTCCCCAGAGCACGGGCCCGCCCAAGAATCTCCCCAACATCGTCCCTCTGGGCATGCATCGCACTCACCATGACAAGGTCAGCCCAAAGGATATTGGCATCGAGGAGGTCTTCAAACGCTCGATCGATCAACCGGATCGTCCACTCGTTGGGACACAGTGCAGCCACTGTAATAAGCCCGAGCGGGGGCAACGTGGCCTTTTCAGGAACGAGATTACCAAGCATTCCTTGAAAGCCCCAGAACGAAGAGGGGAATCGGGGCCAGACCATCAGAACTTTGATTCGTTTTCCCAGGGGTGGGAAACTGTGAGGATCACCTGAATTCATTGCGGGTGAGCGGGGGATCGCAGGCAGGAATCGCTCTGCTCCCTGCTTGTCCTTGGAGACGTCATCGGCCAGTAACTTCAGCAGAACGTAGCTGCTCGCTCTGGTGTCCTCGGCCTTGCAGCTCGCCTCGCATTCCGCCCCCGCCGAGGTTGTCAGTGACAAGGCACTGGGGGAGACGGTCTGGCGAATTAAAGTAGGGCCCCCTTCCCAAAGATCTTACACCAGAGCGCAGGCAACGCGCCACAGGTGGCGGACCCAGGCCGTGCCAAAAACATTTGTTTTTGAAACGTTGAAAGCGGCAGCCCCGGCCAGCCCAGTTCCGGCTGGCGAGCGCCGCTAGAAGCGGACGAAGTAGGAGAGTCCCACTCCCTGTTCCCGCCGCCCCTGGGTGCGGTTCTGGTAGGAGTAGCCTGCCCGGAAGCCTTGCCGGGAGGTGACCCGCACTTCCGCGCCCGCGCCGTAGGTTTGCGCCGCGAAGCGGCCCAACTGCTCGGCGGAGACGCCGGCGAAATCCTCCGAGCCGACGGCAAAGAGAAAGTAGGGGCTGACCTTGCGGTGAGCGTCCCACACCAGCCGGACCCAGCCGCCGTGGTTCCAAACGCTGGCGCCGGCAGGCTCGAAGGTGGTGCGGGCCGGGGTGTAGCGGAAGTAGAAATGCAAATCGGGCCGCGGCGACCAGTCGGCCAGCGCCGTCACGACGTGCACGTCGGCGGCGCGGAAGTTCAGGAACCGGTAGCCGCCGCCGACGTTGAAGCGCGGATGCAGCCCCTGGACCACCTCGACGGTGTAGTCCTGGTTGGCGATCACGGTGTCGCCCGGCGGCGCCAGGCTGACTTCGCCGCGCGCCCAGGTGCGGGTGAAGAAGCGGTAGGTGCCGCCCAGGGTGGCGCGGGTGTTGTTCTGGGCAAACTTGTTCTGGTACTGGAAGCGGCCGAGGAGCCAGACGCGGTCGAGGTCGTGGTAGGCGAGCTCGACGAACGAGCCGTGGGTGGCGCCGGCGAAGTTGAACTCTTCGGCAAAGTAGCCCGTCTCGAGCTTGTAGAGGGTCTCGGCGCGGAGAGCCTCGAGGGCGTCGCGCGCCTCGCGGTTCTCGGGCTCGCGGGCGAGGACCTCCTCGTAGGCGTCCATCGACTCGCGCCGGCGGTGCGCCCAGCGCAGCACGCGGGCCCGGCGCAGCAGGACGTCGAAGTTGCCGGGGTGCTGCTCGGCCAGGCGGTCGAGCCGCTCGAGCGCTTCGTCGTGGCGGCCCTGCCAGCCGAGGACGTCCACCAGTCCGAGCTCGGCTTCGAGGTCGCCGGGGGCGTCGCGCAGGACTCCGTTGTAAAGCTCTTCCGCCACGGCGTAGCGCCCCTTCCAGCTTTCCAGCCGCGCCACCCAGTTGCGCGCCTCGAGGTCGCGGGGATTGGCTTCCACCAGGCGGCGGAAGATTTCGAGCGCCGGGGTGTAGCGCTCCGCGCGCACATGAGCCAGAGCTTCTTCCATCGCCGCCGCCCGTTCCGCCGGGGGCAGCTGCGCTCGCAGGGCGGGGGCAAGGAGCAACAGGGCAGAGAAGAGCAGCAGGGCGCCGCGCGGGGCGCGGGGTCGTCGTGTGTGCGAGTTTGGGGTCAACGCTCTCCCGAATGGTTGGGCGCCGCGGCGACCGTCGTATCCTAATACGCCGGCGGGGTCGGAGCAAGGCGGCGGGCAACTGCCGCCTTGCCCTGCGTCCGGCAATCCGTATAATCGCCGGGAGGCCAGACTCGGCGCCGGGAGCCGGCTACGCGAACCGTTCTTTTTGTCCTCGCCGTCACGAACGTCGTTGTCCTCTTGGGCGTTTTCCTCCGCCGTTTGATCAAGAACCACTACTTCGCTCTGAAGGATGAGCGGCGGCTCTATTGGGGCCAGGTAGTCGACGGGGTGCTCGTGGGTGAGGCGCCGCCGCGCCGCCCGCCCTCGCTGCGTTACGCCTGGGACTATGAAGCGGCCGAGGAGGCGTTGCAGGAGCGGATTCTCAAGGCCGCCCCGGAGGCCCGCGGGAAGCTGCAAAGCCTCTTCCGCCAGTGGGGCCTGTTTCGACGGCGGATCCAGCTCCTGCTGTGGGGGAATCCCTGGCAGCAGGGACGCTCGGCGCTGGCGCTGGCGCGGATGGGCTGCCGCGAAGCGCTCCCCGCCATCGTCGCTCTGCTCGAGCGTCCCTACGCGGACATCCGCCTGGCCGGCGTCAATGCGCTCGGCATCCTGGCGGTTCCGGAAGCCTTGAAGCCGCTGGTGGGCCTGCTGCCGGCGGGCGGCGGGCGGGAAGCGCGCGCGGTGCTGGCGGCGCTCCTCCGCTGCGCCCAGTCGGCTCCGCAATTGCTGGCTCCGTACTTGAAGCACCCGTCGCCGCTGGTGCGCCTGGTGGCGGCGGCGGCGCTGGCCGAGCTGGCCCGGGGCGACGAGCTGCCGGCCTTGCTGGAGGCGGCGACGGACGCGGAGGCCGAGGTGCGCTCGCGCGTGGCGCGGGCCCTCGGGCAGATGCGCGAGGCGGGCGCCCTCAAGGGGTTGGCCCGGCTGGCGGCCGACCCGGTGTGGTTTGTCCGCCTGCAAGCCGTGGCCGCGCTGGGCGGGACGGGCGGGCCGCGCGCCCAGGAGCTGCTCTGGAAGGTGCTCGAGGACTCCGACGAGCGCGTGCGCCGGAAAGCGGCCATCGCCCTGCACCAGCTCGTCCACGACCCCGCCCGGCTGCTGGCGCGCCTGCGGGAGCCGCCCGGGGACGCTCCGGCGCGGGCGGCGCTGGTGGACCACTTGGCCCGTGCCGGAACCATCCGGCAAGCTCTCAACCGCGTGCAGTCACCCGTCCAGCTGACACGGGAAGAGAGCCAGGCCATCGTGCGCGAACTGCTGCGCTCCGGCTTCTTCAGCGCCGTCCTCTACGCCGTCGAAACCCACCCCGAGGTGCCGGTGCGGCACGAGCTGCTGCGGCTGGTGGAAGAAGAGGCGGGACCCAGCCTGCCGCCGCTGCTGGCGGGTTTGGCCGGCTCGCGCACGCTCGACCCGGAGAGCCGCCGGCGGATCGAAGCCCTGCTGGCGCGGGCGGAGGCGCAGGCATGAGCTGGCCCGAAATCGCCCTGCTCATCGTCAACGTCCTCATCTTCGGTTTCTTCATCTTGATTCATCTTTTCTATTTTTTCCTGGTGGTGGTGTCGGTGGGGGGCGCCTACCTGCAGCCGCGGCGGGCGCGGCTGCTGGTGCCGGAGCGGTTGATGGACTCGGTGACCACGCCCCCGCTGACGGTGCTGGTGGCGGCGCACAACGAGCAGGCCACCATCGTCGAGAGCGTGCACGCCCTGCTGGGCCTGCACTACCCGCGCCTGGAAGTCATCGTCATCAACGACGGCAGCCGCGACGCCACCCTGGAGCAGCTCGTCCACCAGTTCTCTTTGCACCGCGCCGACCTCGACTACCGCCCCACGCTCCCCGCCCAGCCCGTGCGCGGCTTCTACCTCTCCACCCTCGACCCGCGGCTGGTGGTGATCGACAAAGAGCAGGGCGGCAAGGCCGATGCCTTGAACGCCGGGCTGAACCTCTGCTGGACTCCCTGGGTGTGCACGGTGGACGCCGACTCCATTATGGAAGAAGACTCTCTGCTGCGGGCGTTGCGCCCGGCCCTCGAAGACGACCTGGTGGTGGCTTCGAGCGGCATCGTCCGCATCGCCAACGGCTGCCGGGTGGCCGGCGGGCGCGTGACCCGGGTGGGGCTGCCGCGGGAGCGCCTGCCGCTCTTCCAGGTGATTGAGTACCTGCGCGGGTTCCTGGAAGGGCGGCTGGGGTGGAGCTGGCTGAACGGGTTGCTGATTATCTCCGGCGCCTTCGGGCTGTTCCGCACCAGCGTCCTGCGGGAAATCGGCGGCTACGCCCGCGACACCGTGGCCGAAGACATGGACGTGGTGGTGCGCATCCACCGGCACTTCCGCGAGCGCCGCCAGCCCTACCAGGTGCTGTTCGTCCCCGACCCGGTGTGCTGGACGGAAGTGCCTACCACGGTGGCCACCCTGGCTCGGCAGCGCCGCCGCTGGCACCGGGGTTTGATGGAGGTCCTCGTGCGCCACAGCGGGCTTTTCTTCCGGCCGCGGATGGGCGTGCTGGGGTGGCTGGTGTTGCCTTACTTCTTTCTGGAGCTGATCGCGCCGGTGGTGGAGATCACCGGGATGCTGCTCGTGCCCGTGCTGTGGTGGTTCGGCTGGTTGAGCACGACCGCGTTCCTCCTCTACCTGATCCTGGCTTTCTTTGTGGGCATGCTGTTCTCGCTCTGGGCGGTTCTGGTGGAGGAATTCACCTATCGGCGCTATACTTCCTGGCCAGAGCTGCTGCGTCTTCTCTTCTATGGCCTGGTGGAGCACTTCGGCTATCATCAAATGGTGCTGGTATGGCGTTTGCAGGGGATGATCGAGTACTTCCGGGGCCGCCGGGAATGGGGCGCGCAGGCCCGGGCCGGCTTCCAGCCGCGACCGCCCGCAGTTGAGATAGCAGACCGATGACGATTGAAGAAAAACCCCGCGACCCGCTGCTCGAAACCGCCCAGCCGCTGGAAGTCTTCCGGCACTTGCAGCGGCGGGACTGGGAGCTGTGGTCCATCGCCCTGCTCATGCTCACGGTTTTCGCCGGCGGCCTGCTGGCCTACTACTACTGGGGCACGACGCAGGAGCGCGTGCTCTCGCCCACCGCCGCCCGCTACATCTGGCTGGTCCTGTTCGGCCTGATCGCTCTGGTGATTCTGCTGAACATCTATTTGATTGCCCGCAAGCGCGCCCTGACCGAGCTCTGGCGGCGCTACCTGCTGGCGCAGCAAGACCTCGACAAGGAGCGCGAGCAGGGCATGCTCGACCCTCTGACCCAGATCTACAACCGCCGCTTCTTCGACGAGACCGTCCCCAAGGAAGTCCGCCGCAGCGACCGCACCGGCCGCCCCTTGTCCTTCCTGCTCGTCGACCTCGACGACTTCAAGAAGATCAACCAGGAGCTCGGCCACTTCATCGGCGACGAGGTGCTGCGGGCGGTGGCGGGCATCGTGAGCGACAGCCTGCGCACCACCGACTACGCCTTCCGCTGGGGCGGCGACGAGCTGCTCGCCGTCCTGCCGGAGACGCCGCCGGAAGGCACGGCGGTGGTGGCCGGACGCCTGCAAAAGAAGCTCGCCTCCCAGACCTATCTCCACGAGCGGCTGGGGAGGCCGCTCACCATCAGCCTGGGCCAGTCGACCTATGTGCGCGGCGGCAGCCTGGAGGCCGCCATCGAGGAAGCGGAGCGCAGCCTGACCGCCGCCCGGGCCGCCCGCCCGGCATCCTGAACCCGGCACCCGACCAAGGAGGACCTGTGGCGCGCAAAACCCGCATCAACATCGGCGACCGCACCATCGAAGCCGAGGACATGGAGTTCCAGACCGGCCGCGAAGACTGGAGCGAATACCAGGTGGAAGACGGCTTCAGCGTCCGCATCAAGCTGGTCGTCTCCAGCATCCTCAAGACCCAGGAGCGCGACCCGCAGGGGAATCCCGTCTACATCGTGCAGTCCACCAACATCGTCAAGGTGCTCCCGCCCGAGACCTACACCCGCAAGGAAGTGCACTGAACTCTCTCCGGGATTCCCCCTAAGGAACCCTAGGGGATTCCTTTTGGCCGACTCCGGTCTTTGCCGGATGGCCAGCCGCCCGGACCTCCCGTAGACTCGGGGCATGGCGACACAATCAGCGGCCCCGGCGTCCCAGACCATCCTCATCGCCGACGACTCGGCGGCGATTCGCGAAGTCCTCTCGGAACTGCTCCGGCAGCGGGGCTACCAGACCATCGCCGTCTCCAACGGGGCCGAGGCTTTGCAGGCGGTCGAATCGAAACCCGTCGACCTGGTGCTGACCGACGTGCGCATGCCCGGCATGGGCGGCCTGAATCTGCTCGAAA
>MEKM01000122.1:0-4489 GCA_001766965.1 Acidobacteria bacterium RIFCSPHIGHO2_01_FULL_67_28
TGCTGGACGTGGCGGTGAACCCCGACTTCAGCCAGGTGGAGTCGGACGAGCCGCAGGTGACGGTGAACCAGCGCTTCGAGGTCTTCTTCCCCGAGAAGCGCCCGTTCTTCATCGAGAACGCCAGCTACTTTGCCACGCCCATCAACCTGGTTTTCAGCCGGCGCATCGCCGACCCGCAGTTTGGCGTGCGGCTGACGGGAAAGGCGGGGCCTTACGCCATCGGCGCCTTTGTCATCGACGACGAAGCCCCCGGCGAGAGCGTCGCCGACGCCGACCCGCTCACCGACACCCGCGCGCTCTTCGCCATCTTCCGGGTCAACCGCGACATCGGCAAGCAGTCCACGCTGGGGTTCATCTTTACCGACCGCGAGTACCGGGACAGCCACAACCGCGTCGGCGGCGTGGACGCCCGCTTCAAGCTTTCCGAGAACTGGGTGGCAACCGCCCAGGCGGTCTCGAGCTCTACCCGCTGCCTGCCGCTGGCCGAGCGCTTCCGCATTTCCGCCGGCGTGCTGGGGTCGGCCTCCGACGGCTGCTTCTTCCGCGATACCCAGGAAACGCTGGCCGGACCGGCCTATGATGTTCAGCTCGAGCGCAGCGGCCGGCAGTTCAATTACGAGCTCGAGTACAACGACCGCAGCGACGGCTTCCGCACCGCCCCCGGCTTCTTGAGCCGGCCGGACATCCGCCGCGTGGGCCAGGAAGTCGGCTACGGCTTCCGCCCCGAGGGCAAGTGGCTCATCTCCTGGGGACCCTTCTTCGGCACCGAGGCGGTCTGGGACCACAGCGGGCTGCGGCTCGACCTCACCCAGGACAGCTCCATCATTTTCGAGTTCGTCGGCCAGACCGAAATCGGGGCGCTCTACAACTGGGACCGCGAACGGCTGCGACCGAAGGATTTTCCCGTGCTGCTCAACAACAAGGATTTCTCCCGCCACCGCACCGGCGTCTTCTTCAGCTCGAGCTACTACTCCCCGGTCTCGGTCAGAGGCACCTACACCTGGGGGACGCGCATCAACTTCTCGCCGCCCGCCGGCCAGGAGCCTTTCCTGGCGAACATCACCACCGCCGACCTGGGGCTGACCCTGCGGCCCCTTACCCCGCTGCGCATCGACAACACCTACATCTTCTTCCGCCTCAAAGATCGCTTCAGCGACGCCAACATCTTCAACAACCACATCATCCGCTCCAAGTGGAACTACCAGTTCACCCGCGAGCTATCGCTGCGCGCCATCTTCCAGTATGACGCCACCCTGGCCAACCCTGTCTTCACCAGCATCGGGGCCCGGAAAAACTTCAACGCCGACTTCCTGCTCACCTATCTCGTCAACCCGGGCACCGTGCTCTATCTCGGCTACAACGGCAACGCCCAGAACCTGTTCCTGTGCGAGGGGCCGGGGGTGGCGGCGGCGGGCTGTCCCAGCCTGCCGGCCGGCCAGTCGGCCTTCATCCATCCGCGGCGCCGCTTCATCAACGACGCCGGCGGGGTGTTCGTCAAGTTTTCGTACTTGTTCCGCTTCTAGCCGGGGGAAAAACCCGGTCGGGGAGGTGACCGTGTTCCGACGCTTGCTGCCAGCCGTTGCTTTCGCGGGAGCTCTGGTCCTTATGGCTGCCCACCCTTCGGCTTCGCTCAGGGTGCCCCTTCAGGGCGAGGGGCAGGAGCCGCCTCCGCCCTCGCCCGACCAGCCTCCCGCGCCGGGCGTTGACGCCGAGGCCATCGTCCAGGAGGTCCAGGCCTTCTATGCCGAGTACCGCCAGGCCTGGGACGCGCGCAACACCCCCGCCATCGCCAACCACCTGGCCGGAGACTTCGTCGCCTACCAGTACTCGCCGCAGGGCGTGGTACAAATCGACAAAGTCACCTCCGTGGCCGGCGTCCAGCGGTTCTTCGATACCTTGGGCAGCCGGGAAACCATGTGGGGCCGCAGCGTGCTGGCTGTCGTTCCCCGCAGCTCCACCGAGGCGGTGGCCGCGGTGCGGAACGATTTTTCCCTGCGCCAGGGTGGCGGCGAAGTCGAGCTGACCTTGGAAGTGCTGCGCAAAGGAAGCGACGGCCGCTGGCGGCTCGTGCGCAAGTGGTCGGAGAGGAGCCTCTTCTAGGTAGAAGCGGTCAGGGCTGGGGCGGCTCTTCCTGTCCGGTTTCTTCGTAATTCTTCAGGTAGGTCCGCGCCTTCAGCAGCGCTTCCTTGGCCGAGGCCCGGGCAAAACTGTCTTCGGCGTCCAGCCGCCGCCGGTAGTAGGCCAGCGCCAGGCGCAGGTTGGCGACGGTGAGCGGCAGGGCTTCGCTCTCGGGTGAGCTGGCGAACTCTTGCAGGCCGGCGTGAGCCTCAATCAGGCGCTCCTGGCTCTGTTCCTTCCCCAGCGCCAAGTCCATCACCGAATCGAGTTTCTGCACTTGGGCCACCACCGCCTTGGCGCGCTCGAGCGCCGCCCGGTTGACGCCGGGCGTTCCGGCCGGGGCCGCTGTGGGTCCCGGCTGGGAGCCGCCGGCCGGGACGGCCGCCGGCCCGCCCACAGGCTTGCCCGCGGCTTTGGCCAGCAGTTGCTCGGCCATGTGGACGTTCTCGCTCGCGCCCGCCCAGGCGGAAGCTTCCCGGCTGCTGCTGCGGCACACCTGGGCGTAGCCGCTGGCCGCCCGCGCCAGAGCCTCGACCAGCTCGGGGAGTTGGCCGGGATAGGCGCTCTTGAACTGCTCCAGCCCCTGCTCGGCGGGCCGCAGCAGGTTCAGACAGTCGTTCTGGTTGCGCGGCGGCTGCGCGTCGGCCAGCGTGAAGAACTTGCTCAACAGCGCTCCCGCTGCCTCGGGCGCCGTCAGCGTGGGCGGCGTCGGCGCGGGTGCGGTGGGCTCGGCCGGTTTCTCCGCGGGCGGAGCTGCGGGCTTCGGGGGCGGCGCGGTTTTTTCGGTGAGCTTGTAGAAGGCTTCGTCCGCCCGTGTGACCAGCTGCGTGCCCGCCGGCCACAGGGCCAGGTTGCCGAACTGGTCGAGGGAGCGGCAGCCGCGCTCGAAGGTGAACCCCGCGCCTTCGAGATCTTTCACGATGTCTGGGAGGGCGCCGGGGTATTTGGACTTGAAGTCTTCGAGCGCCTGGCGCGGGCGCCGGATGAGAGCGTAGCACTCCCGGCCGGTGGTCGGCGGCTTGCTGTCCACGATACGGAGGAACAGCGTCAGCAAGTCCGCCGCCTCCTTCATCATGTCCTGCTGCGCCCAGACGGAGACGCTCGCGAGCAGGCAGAGCAGAACCAGTCCACGCCGCATCGTCAACCTCGGGAGTCCTCCGGCCGCCGGGGCCGGAGGCGCTTCGTGGAAGCAAGAGTACGTATGGGGCGGGCCGATGTCAACCTCCCGCCACGGCTTGCCCGCGTCCGGCGCCCGTACTATAGTGAAGCTTTCAAGGGGGACCGCCATGGCCTACCACTACGACCCGCAGCAGGCGCTCGAAGAGCTTACCGAGGACGCGCACCTGCCCAACCCCGTCCACGTGCGCGACATGATCTTCCGCGCCCGGCTCCCCGCCGGTCAGGCCCTGGAAGTCGACCGCGACTTCGAAAGCTACCTCGCCCAGTTCGGCGAGCTGCAGAAGCTCGGCCGGCGGATTCTCGAGCGCCTGGCGCAGCCCGCCGCGCGGCGCTGACCGGGCGCGCGCCTCGCTTATGCGCCACGAGCAGCAGGTTCTGCTCATCGACGCCGACGACACCCTCTGGGAAACCAATCTCAAGTTCGAGCGCACCGTGGCTTCCTTCTGCGAGCTGGTGCGCCCCCTCGGCTACCCGGACGATCACGTCCGCCGCCAGGTGGACACCGCCGAGCGCGCCAACATCGCCCGCCGCGGCTACGGCGCCCGCAGCTTTCTGCTGACTCTCGAGGAAGTCTATCTCGGGCTCGCCGGCCACCGCGCCCTGGACAGTCACCTCGAGGAAATCCGCCGCTTCGCCCGCCTCCTGGTGGAAGAGCCGCCGCGGCTCTATGACGGTGTCCCCGAAACCCTGGCCTACCTGGCTCCGCGCCACCGCCTGTTCTACTTCAGCAAGGGCGATGCCGCCGAGCAGGCCCGCAAGCTCGCGCTCTCCGGCCTGGAGCGTTTTTTCGCGGCGCACGAGATTGTCCCCGAAAAAAACGAAGCCGCCTACCGCGCTTTGGTCGCCCGCCATGCGCTGCCGCCGGCCGACACCTGGATGGTCGGCAACAGCCCCCGCTCCGACATCAATCCCGCGCTCGCCGCCGGCCTGAACGCCGTTTACATCCCCTCGCAGCACAACTGGGAGTATGAAAACGAAGAAATCCGCCCCGGCCCCTTTATCCCGAGCGGAGTCGAGGGAGGCCGCCTGCTCGTTCTGAAAAACTTCCGCGACTTGCAGGAGCACTTCTGATGCCGGCGCCGAAGACCGCCGCGGCGGCCAGGGATTGGCGGGAAGAGTTCGCCGACTTCTCCGCCCCCGGCGGACCTGCCCCGGGCGGGGACAACCGCATCTACCTCGACTGCGCCGCCCA
>MEKM01000122.1:4513-5013 GCA_001766965.1 Acidobacteria bacterium RIFCSPHIGHO2_01_FULL_67_28
GCGCGCCGTCGAGCAGGCGCTCGAGCTCAAGAAGTTCCCCGAGCGCATCTCGACCGAAATCTACTTTGAGTACCCGCAGAAGACCCGCGAGGCGCTGGGCCGGCTGATCGGCGCCCGGCCGGAAGAAATCGCGCTCACCACCGGCGCCTCCGACGGCACCAACGCCGTCGCCCGCGGCCTGGCCTGGCAGCCCGGCGATGAGATCCTGCTGCCCGCGGGCGAGTTTCCGGCCAACTACTATCCCTGGAAGCATCTCGAGCGGCGGGGCGTGCAGGTGCGGGAAGCGCCGGCGAGCGACGACCGCTTCGTGACCGCCGACGATTTGCTCGCGCAACTGAACGAGCGCACCCGCCTGGTGGCCGCGAGCTATGTGAGCTATTCGAGCTCGAACCGGCTCGACCTTGCCCGCCTGGGCGCCGCCTGCCGCCAGCGCGGCATCCGGCTGTTCGTCGATGCCAGCCAGGCCGTGGGCGCCGTCGCCTTTTCGGTCGGCGAGCTCC
>MEKM01000123.1 GCA_001766965.1 Acidobacteria bacterium RIFCSPHIGHO2_01_FULL_67_28
CTGGCTGCGCGATTCCGGGCCGTTCTTCCTCCGCCGCCAGCGGCCGCGGCCGGAAGTGGCGCTCGCGGGCTTCCGCTTCAACGCCTGGGCGCGCTATCCGGACTGGAAGAAGGACACGCGCGTCCCCAAGCGCATCGCCCGCGCCCTGCACCTGCCGCTCTACCGCGCGCGGCTTGGCGGGCGCGAGCTGGTGCTCGAGGGCGGCGCCATTGACGTCAACGGCCGCGGCACGCTGCTCACCACGGAAGAATGCTTGCTCGACCAAGCTACGCAGCCGCGCAATCCGGGCGTGAGCCGCCAAGAGATGGAAGCGGCGCTGCGCGACTACCTGGGCGCTACCAACGTGCTCTGGCTCGGCCGCGGCATTGCCGGCGACGACACCCACGGCCATGTGGACGACCTCTGCCGCTTCGTCAACCCGCGCACCGTCGTCCTCTGCGCGGAAAAGGACGCCGCCGACGCGAACTACCGCGTTCTGGAAGAGAACCGCGAGCGCCTGCAAGGGATGCGCCTGGAGGACGGGGCGCGCCCGGAAGTTGTCGCGCTGCCCATGCCCGCGCCGCTCACCTTCCGCGGGCAGCGGTTGCCGGCGAGCTACGCCAACTTCTACATCGCCAACGCGGCCGTGCTCGTCCCGACCTTCAATGACCCGAACGACCGCGTCGCTTTGGGGATCCTGGGCGAGCTTTTCCGCGACCGCGCCGTCGTCGGCATCCACGCCGTGGATTTGGTCTGGGGCCTGGGGACGCTGCACTGCCTGACGCGCGAGCAGCCCGCGGCCTAGTCTCCGCCTCGCCGCTTCTGCCCGCCGTGGGTCTCCAGCCAGCGCGCCACTTCTGCGGGCGCCTTCAGCTCGCTGCGCAAAAGAGCCAGCACCAGGTCGTGAAGAAGCACAGTACGAACCTCGCCGTCGTGCGCGAGCGCGGCCCTCTGGCGCGGCAGATGCACAAGCAGCGGGATGCGCGGGTCGCGCTTGCCGTCGAAGTTCGCCGACGCGCCCCAGCTGTGGTCGGCGGTCAGCACGATCGCCGTCCGCTCGGCCAGACCGCTCTGCTCGAGCGCCTGCCGCAGCTCGCCCAGAGCGCGGTCGGCCAGCGCCAGGTTGTCCAGGTACCACTCCTTCGGATCGGCCGGCGCGCCGAGCTGGCCGGTGCGGCGATCGTAGATGCCGGGCCCATGCGGCGCCGGCAGGTGAACGAACACCAACCCGAGCGCGGGGTCGGCCGCCATCGCCCGCGCCCGCGCCAGCACGCCTTCCTGCTTGCGGCGGTGCTCGTCGCGGAAACTGCGCGTGGGAAAGAGACCGAGCCGCAACGGGTCGACGAAGAAAAACTGATCGGCGAACGGCAGTGACCACAGCTGCATCGCCGCCGCGTCCCGCATCCGCACCGGCAGGCTCCGCGGCTCGCCCGTAAAGCGGAAGGGCCACTGCGCGCACGCCGCCAGCTGCCCGCCGAACAGCCGGCAATAGGGATGGAACCAGCCGGCCAGGCCCGAGGCCACACCCAGCTCGCGCGCCCGCGTAAAGACTGTCGGCTGACGACTCCACGGGACCGCGGTGGCGCTGCCCTCCGTGTAAATCATCAGCTCATCCGGCCCCCGAGGGTCGCAGTAGGTGATGATCCGGCCGGTGAGGAGCGAAGGCAAGGAGACGAGCGTGGCGGTCGAGACCGGCAACGCGCGCGACGCCACGAGTGACTCGCTGCGCAGCCGGTCGAACTCCGGCAAGGCCAGGCCCGCCGGGCGCTCATCAAAGGCGAGCCGCTGGTCGAGGCCGTCATAGACGAGCCAGAGCACGCGCGGCGCCGCGGCATCGCGCGGCGGCAAAGCCGGCAGAGCGCTTCTCGCCTGCATCTCCGCGCCCGGCGACGGCAGCGCCAACCAGACCGCTTGCGCGCCGGTGACCACTACAAAGGGCGAGAGAACCAACACCAGGTGCGCGCCCGCGCGCCCGAGCGGGCGGTTCCAGCGCGCGCAGATCAAGAGCGCCGCCAGGCCCGCCATCGCGGCCACCAGCACGGTCGTCCACGACCACGGCGCCGGCTCGGTGGCGAACGGCCCGCGCGTCGGCCGCAGCCCGCGCCCAATCACGCTCGCCACCACCACGAGCGTCATCAGGAAGAGCAGCCGCATCCCGGCGAGCACCGAGGCGCGCTCGGAGCGCCGCACGAGTTGCGCGCTTCCCCAGAAGACCGCCGCGAGCAGGATGACGTCGAGCAGGATCGCCAGGTAGTCCAGGCCGGGCGCAGCATCCTGGCGGAAATACGGCCGGTGATAGCTGTAGAAATAGGCCGCCCAAACCTTGAAGAAGCAGAGGTTCGCGAGCGACAGCGCGACCAGTGCGTCCCTAAGGCCGCGCATGCGGCTCCGTCTTGCGCAGGAGATAGAGCCAGCGGTGCGCTTCCGGCACGCGCGCCGAGCGCAGGCAGGTGAAGCGTCGCCGGCAGGCGGCCTCGAACGCCTCGCGGGTCAAGTCGGCGTGCAGGCGCTCGCGCCCGCGCGTGATGCGGCGGAAGAGCGGGTCGGCCGGGTCAACGTATTCGATAAGCAGGAAGTCGGTGGTCAGCTCGGCGGCGAGATCCAGCACGTCTTCGAGAGGGACGCGCTCGCTCACCAGCAGGTGGTGCAGGAGCGCCAGCATCAGCACCGCATCGAAGCCGCCGCGCGCCCGCTCGAGGAAGCTTGCGCATTCGCGGTTGCGCCAGCCGACGGCGGGACTCGGCCGCGCCAGGTTGACCACGAGCGGCAGGAGCTCGAGCGACTCGGCCCGCGCCCGCCGCCAGGCCGCGCCCACCACCGCCGCGTCGGCGTCTATCGCCACCACACGCGCGCCCTGCCGCGCCGCCAGTGCCGCGAAGTGGCCGGTGTTGCAACCAACGTCAAGCACTCGGCGCGGGTGGAACTCTTTGAGCGCCGACTCGACAAACTCCTGCTTGGCGCTGAAACCCGCTTCCGTGTAGGACGGCCCGGCGCCGTAGCCCGACCAGGCCGAGCGGTGCGCGCCGGGCGCCAGGCGGTCGAGCTGCCGCCGCTGGCTCCGCAAAAGCGACTCGAGGATGAAGCGGGCTTTCTCCGGGTCCGACAGCGTGCGCGGTTGATAGGGCCGCGTGTCGTCCGGGTCGTGCCGCCGCCCGAGCCACGTCGGCAGCGTCGCCAGGCCGAGCAGCGGCGGCCGCAGCTTCGCGAGCGGCCCCGCGAGACGATAGACCTCTTCCGGCTCGAGGCCGTCGCGGCTGGTGGTGAAAACCTTGTCGAGCGGCAGGCCGAAGCGGCGGTTCGCCAAAAGCGGCAGGAGAAAGCTGCGCACGAACTGGGCGTGCGCCAGCCAGGTCGGGTCGCCCGGGTCGCGCCGCTCCGCCGACAACACGTCCACGAAAACCGGCTGCGGGCCGCGGAAGAGGATGTTGTACGGCGTCGCGTCCTTCAGGCCGAGCCCCTCGGGCAGCAAGGCTTCCGCCAGCTCCAGCGTCAGCCCGGCGGCCGCGTGCAGCATCTCCGGCGCCCACTCGTAAGGGTAGCTCACGAACGGCAGGGGCTCGTGCTCGACGAGCACAGCGTCACCTGCCAGTCCAACGCGCGCCCCGAGCGCCTGCGCCTCGCGGGAATCAACGCGGCGGCTGGCGACGAGCTTCCCGGCCTCGCCCCATCGCCGCGCCGTGGTGGAATCGAGGAAAGCCTGTAAGTCCGCTGCCGCCGACGGCGCCACCGCGCGCAGCAAGCGTCCCTCAACGCTGAACAAGCGGCCCGCCGGGTCGCGGAACGAGCCGGCCGCGGAACTCGCCTGGAGCTCGGAGGATTTCATTCGTCGGGCGGCTGGGGAGCTTTCTTCTCTGTCCGGTCGCGCCGCCAGCGCAGCAGGCGTCGCACGTAGAAGAGAGCGCCGGCGATGCCGGCGAGCAGCATTTGCCATATGAGGATGCCCGAGCCCGGATCGGCGTAGGCATAGAGCGGCGCGCTGCCGAAAAGCCACGAGGCCATGGCAACATACTAGCAGAAGGCGGCGGGGCGGAGGAACGGAGAGGAGACTAGGCCGGCCCTTCCCGGGCGGCTTCGCAGCTTTGGACGCGCGCGCCGCCGACGGCATCCGCCAGGCGCTGCCAGCGGGCCCTCGCCAGCAGCGCCGCGCCGAGCGCCCCGGCGTATTCCGAGTGCGGGCTGACGTTCAGCTTCGCGCCCAGGCGTTCTTCCAGCGCGCGCACCAGGCCGGCGTTCTTGCTGACGCCGCCGGTGAGCGTGATCTCCGGCTGCGCGCCCACCTGCCGCACCAGCGCCACCAGGCGCTCGGCGATGGAGAAGTGCGCGCCGGAAAGGATGTCTTCGACACTGGCGCCGGCGGTGACGTGGTTGATGACCTCGCTCTCGGCCAGCACCGCGCAGATGCTGGAGATGGGCTGCGGGTCCTGCGCCCGCAGAGCCAGCTCGCCCACTTCTTCGAGCTTCACCTCGAGTGCTTTGGCCACGCGCTCGAGGAAACGCCCCGCGCCCGAAGCGCAGCGGTCGTTCATCCGGAACGCCGCCACCCGGCCGCTGTCGGCCAGGCGCAGGGCGCGAGAGTTCATGGCACCGATGTCGAGCACGGTGCGGGTCCCGGGGAAAAGCCAGCGCGCGCCCACGCCGTGGCAGGTCATCTCGGTGATTTGGATCTGCCGGAAGAGGACGCGGTAGCGGCCGTAGCCGGTGCTGGCGACGTAAAGGATTTCCTCCGGCTTGATTCGTTGCGTCGCGCACAACTCGTCGAGCACCGCCTGGGCCGCGACCTCGAGCCGCGCGCCGGTTTCCCGCCCGGTCTTGGCCTGCACGCGCCCGTGCTCGTCGACGAGCACGCCGCGGGTCATGCGGCTGCCGACGTCGATGCCGGCGAGATACCCCACGTTAGTTCCCTCCCCCGGCGGCTTCGGGGCGCGGCCCGGCGCCGTTCGCGCGCTTGCCGACTTCGCCGTGGGCGGCGCGCTCCCAGGCGAAAAGCGCGGCGCCGATGGCGCCGATGTGCTGGGACTGCGGCGCCACATTCAACTTTGTCGCCAGGCGCTCTTCCAGCGCGCGGACGACGCCCGCATTGCGGGCCACGCCGCCGGTGAAAGTAATCTCCGGCTCCAGCCCGACGCGCCGGAGCAAACCGATGCTGCGCCCCGCGATGGTCCAGTGCAGCCCGGCCAGGATGTCCTCCACCGGGCAGCCCCGCGCCAGGTGCATCACGATCTCCTGCTCGACGAAG
>MEKM01000124.1 GCA_001766965.1 Acidobacteria bacterium RIFCSPHIGHO2_01_FULL_67_28
ACGTCGGCGCGGAGTAAGGTCGTGCCATGAAGCCGCGGTACGGACTCGGGCTGGGCGCGCTCCTGTTGCTGGGACTGCTGGCGCTTAGTGTGCCGGAAGCCGGCGGTCAAAGCGCCGACACGCGGGCGCTCCCGGGCGAGCGCGGGCCGCGGCTGCGGGTGGACGTCGACCTGGTGCTGGTGCAGGTGACGGTGACCGACCCCTACAACCGCCTGGTGACGGGACTGGACAAGGAGCACTTCGAGGTGTCCGAGGACAAGCAGCCGCAGGAGATCCTCTACTTCTCGAACGAAGACGCGCCGCTTTCGCTCGGCATCGTCTTCGACGTCAGCGGCAGCATGGAGAGCTCCGGCAAGATGGAGCGGGCCACCAAGGCCGCGGTGCAGTTCCTCGAGACCTCCAACCCCCAGGACGAGTTCTTCCTGGTGCGTTTCGCCGACGAGCCCGACCTGCTCACCGATTTCACCAGCAGCATCGAGGACGTGCAGAACCAGCTCCTCTACAGCCGCCCCGAAGGGCGCACGGCGCTGCTCGACGCGCTCTATCTGGCGCTCGACACCATGCGCGACGCCCACAACCCCCGCAAGGCTTTGCTGGTCATCTCCGACGGCGGCGACAACCGCAGCCGCTACGGCGTGAAGGACATCAAAGCCTTCGTGCGCGAATCCGACGTGCAGATTTACGCCATCGCCGTTCTCGACCCGGTGGCCAGTCGGACCCAGACAGAGCTGGTCTGGGGGCCCTTGTTGCTGACCGAGCTGGCGGAGATGACCGGGGGGCGGATGTTCCCGGTCGAGATCTACAACATCCACGAGCTGCCCGACGTCGCCCAGAAGATTTCAGTCGAGCTGCGCAACCAATACGTCATCGGCTACCGTCCTACTAATCGGCACCGGAACGGCAGCTGGCGGAAAATCCGGGTGAAGCTGAACCCGCCCAAGGGTCTGCCGCCGCTGACCACCTATGCGCGGTCGGGCTACTATGCGCCTTCGGAATAGCGACGCCATCAAGGAGAACGGGAAGCGCCGGGCCGGGGTGTGGGCGGCGGCGGCGCTGCTCCTGGCCGCGGCGAGCCTCTGGGCGCAGACGCGCCCCGGAGGGCGCGGCGGCGACTTCACCATCAGCCTGGATGTGGACCTAGTAGTGCTGCACGCCACCGTGGTGGACACGAGCGGGCACTACGTCACCGAGCTCACCGGCGAGCGCTTCAAGATCTTCGAAGACGGCGTCGAGCAGAAGGTCGCCGTCTTCCGCGACGAAGACGTGCCCATCACCGTCGGCCTGGTGCTCGACAACAGCGCTTCTATGCGGGAGAACCGCCGGGCGATGGTGACTGGGGCGCTGGCCTTCGCCGGGAGTTCGAACCCCTTGGACGAAGTTTTTGTCGTCAACTTCATGGACGACTACTACCTGGATTTGGAAGGCAAGGACTTCACGAGCGACATCAACGAGCTGAAGGCGGCGCTGGAGAAGACCACCACGCAGGGCAACACCGCCTACTACGACGCCGTGCGCGCTTCCCTCCAGCACCTGCGCCGCGGCACGCGGCAGAAGAAAGCCCTGCTCATCATCTCGGATGGCGCCGACCGCGCCAGCGTTTCCGACTTCAACGTGCTGCTCGAGGACGCGCGCAAGAGCGAGGCGGCCATCTACATCGTTTCCCCGCCCTGCCAGGACGAGGGCCGGCGCTGCCGCAACGCCAAGCGGGAAATCCGCAAACTGGCCCAGGCCAGCGGCGGCATGGCTTACTTCCCCACCACCATCGAGCAGGTGGAGACCCTCTGCCGACAGATCGCCCACGACATCCGCAGCCAGTACGTCCTGGGCTACTACCCCACCAACAAGGCCCGCGATGGCAGCTTCCGTACCGTGCGCGTCGAAGTGGCCGCGCCCCCCGGCTACAAGAAGCTCACCGTCCGCACCCGCACCGGCTACTACGCCCAGGGCGGCACCGGCTCGCAGTAAAGAAGCTGTCAGCGGTCAGCCGTCAGCTCTTCTAAAAAGCTGGTCCCGAAGGAGAGGCGCAGGCCGAAGTTCTCGGCGATGGTCTGTCCGATATCGGCCAGCGAGCGGCGCGTGCCGAGATTGACTCCGCCCTTGAGCGCCGGCGAGTAGGCGAGCACCGGCACGTACTCGCGCGAGTGGTCAGTCGAAGGCGTGGCCGGGTCGCAGCCGTGGTCGGCGGTGACGATCAGAAGGTCGTCCGCGCCCAGCTTGTTCACCATCCGGTCGAGCCCCGCGTCGGCTTCTTCCAGGGCGCGGGCGTAGCCCTCGATGTCGTTGCGGTGGCCGTAGAGCATGTCGAAGTCAACCAGGTTCGTGAACAGGAGCCCCTCGCGATGCTGGTCGAGCGCGGCCAGAGTCTTCTCGACGCCGTCGGGGTTCGACTTCGTCTTGGTGTGAAAGGCCAGCCCGCGGCCGCAGTAGATGTCGTAGATCTTGCCGATGCCGCCGGTGAAGACTCCGGCGGTCTGCAAGCGGTCAAGCAGGGTGGGCTCGGGCGGCGGGATGGCGTAGTCGTGCCGGCGCTCGGTGCGGGTAAAACTCCCCGGGCGGCCGATGAACGGCCGGGCGATCACGCGGCCGACCCGGTGCGGCGGCTCCAGCATCTTCCGGGCAATCTCGCAAATCCGGTAGAGCTCCTCGATGGGGATGACCTCTTCGTGCGCGGCGATCTGGAAAACGCTGTCGGCCGAGGTGTAGACGATGGGGGCGCCGCTGCGCATATGCTCTTCGCCCAGCTCCTGGATGATCTCCGTCCCTGACGCCGGCTTGTTCCCCAGCGTGCGCCGGCCGATGGCTTTCTCAAACTGCTCGATCAGCTCTCGCGGGAACCCGTGCGGATAAGTCGGGAATGGGTCTTTCAAGTAGAGCCCCGCCAGCTCCCAGTGGCCGGTGGTGGTGTCCTTGCCGTTCGAGGCCAGGGCCGCCTTGCCGTACGCCCCGGCGGCCGTGGCCGGCGGCGTCACGTGTTCGAGCGGGCGGATGTTCGCCAGGCCGAGGCGCACGAGCGTCGGCAGCTTCAGGGGCCGCGAAGCGGCCACGTGGCCGAGCGTGTCGCTGCCGGCGTCGCCGAAGGCGGCGGCATCGGGCATCTCCCCGATCCCCACGCTGTCCAGCACGATGAGCACGACGCGGCGGAACGGTCGGCGAGGCGCAGGCATGATCAAACTCTAGCACGAATCCACCCGGCGCCTCTCTTGACACCGCCGGTCGGCGGGGGTAGCGTGGGCGCGTAAGTCCCTGCCGGCTCCGCAGCCGACTCTTGCACGCGCAGACGCACTCTTCCGGGGTTTCTTCGGGGAGGCCGGAGTCTTTTCCGGCGGAGACAGCGGGCTGGCCGCAGGAGGTGGTTTCCCATGTACCTCTCATCCACTTGGGTACGGCGCCACGTGATTCCTCTGGCCATCCGGCACCCCGCCCTGGCCGCGGGCATCGTCTTCTTCTTTCTCCTCACCCTCTCTAACCACATCGAGTTCGCCACCGGCATGGCCGTTCAGATTTCTCCCTTCTGGCACATGCTCATCGAGGGCGCGGTGATGGCCGGGTTCGGCGCGGCGCTACTCTACGAAATCATCCGGCTGCACCGCCAGTTGGCCGAGGTGCGCATGGTGCGCGCCGTGGCCTCCACGCTCCACCACGAAATCAACAACCCCCTGACCGTCATCCAGTTCTCCGCCGAGAAGATGCTCCGGCTGCGGGTCTACGACGAGCCCAGCGTCAACGACATCATCAGCCACAACACCCGCATCCGCGACGTGGTCGGCCGGCTCGCCGAGCTTGACCAGGAAGTCCGCCTCCGCTTCGACCCCGGCTTCGAAGGCCTCATCGACCTCGCCCGCTCCCGCTGATATAATTGCCCGTTTGGACTTCCGGCCACCGGGGCGCCCGTAGGGGCCTACGGGCCGGAAGCTCCGGCGCCGACCCATGGCCACCAAAGCCGCGGCTTCATCCCGAGCGGAGCCGAGGGACGCTCCCCGGCCGCTCCCCGAAACCCAGGATGCCATCCGCGTGCGCGGCGCCCGCGTCCACAACCTGAAAAACATCGACTTCGACATCCCCCACGGCGCCATCACCGTGGTCACCGGCGTCTCGGGCTCGGGCAAGTCCTCGCTCGCTTTCGACACCATCTACGCCGAAGGCCAGCGGCGCTACATCGAGTCGCTCTCCGCTTACGCCCGGCAGTTCCTCGAGCGCATTGAGAAGCCCGACGTGGACGAAATCGAAGGCATCGCCCCCGCCATCGCCATCAAGCAGAAAAACTCCAGCCGCAACCCCCGCTCCACCGTCGCCACCGCCACCGAGGTTTACGACTACCTCCGGCTGCTCTTCGCCCGCCTGGGCGAAACCTGGTGCCCGCGCTGCCAGCTGCGCGTCGAAAAGGACACGGTCGACCACGTGGCCGGGCGCGTCCTCGCCCTGCCTTCCGGCGCGCGCTTCTACGTCCTCTTCCGCGCCGCCCTCCCGGCGACCCCCGCCGAACGCCGCAAGCCCGCCGGCCTCCCGCGAGAAGTCCTGAAGAGCCTACTCTCCACACTGCGCCAGCGCGGCTTCAGCCGCCTGTATCAAGCGGCGGCAGAGGTGACGGCAGAAGGGCGCGTCTTCGACCTCGCCGCCCCGGAGTCCCTGCTCGGGCTCGACCTCACCCGGCCGCTCTATGTGCTGGTCGACCGCCTGGCAATTCCCGCCTCGGAGGAAGACCGGGCAGGGCTGCGCGCGCGGCTAGTGGACTCGGTCGAGCTCTGCTACCGGGAAGGCAACGGCGAAGCCTTCATCGAACTGCTTTCCGGCGCGCCCGAGGGGCAACAACCCTGGTTGCGCTTCAGCGAACGCTTCGAGTGCCGCCGCTGCGGAACCCGCTACGCCGAGCCCGAGCCGGCCCTCTTCAGCTTCAACAGCCCGGCCGGCGCCTGCCCCCGCTGCCAGGGCTTCGGCAACACCATTGACTTCGACCTGGACAAGGTCATCCCCGACAAGACCCGCCCGCTCGGCGACGACGCCATCGAGCCCTGGACCAAGCCCCGCTACCGCGACCTCCAGGCCGAGCTCCGCCGCTTCGCCCGGCGCGAAGAGATCCCTCTCGAGCGCTCCTGGAGCGAGCTCGGCGCCCGCGACCGCAGGAAAATCCTCGAAGGCGACGACGACTTCCCCGGCATCCAGGGCTTCTTCGCCTGGCTGGAGCGCAAGAAG
>MEKM01000125.1 GCA_001766965.1 Acidobacteria bacterium RIFCSPHIGHO2_01_FULL_67_28
TGTTCCCAGCGCAGACCGAGCTTGATGTTGATGCGGTCGGTGATGGACCAGGTGTCGCTGGCGTAGAGCGCCCCGTAGCGGGTGCGGGTGAAGACGGGGTTGCCGGCGTAGTTGCCGCGGTTGATCTGGAAGTAGTAGGCGGAGGCCGCCTGGCCGGGCCGGGCGAAGACCGGCAAGCCGATGCCGCAGTCCGGGAAGCCAGTACGCTCCAAGCAGGGGCGCGCCGTGCCGGTGCCGCCCTGCTGGAGGACGCCCACGATCCCGGCCGCGATGGTCTGCGGGTCAGCCGGCAGCGGGTAGCTCGTGCCCGAGCGCCGGGCGTCCACGTCCCAGACCGCGGTCTCGAACTGGAAGCCGACGTTGATTTCATGCGGTCCGATGAGTTTGTACTGGTGCATGCTGTTGATGTAGAACTGCTTGGTATCGCCCTTGAAGTTCTCGTAGAAGCCGATGCCGCCGACGCCGATCGGCCTGGCGGGGCTGCCGGTGATGGCGCCGGTGCGGTCGGTGATGGCATAGGCGTTGAAGAAGCGCTCTTCCGCGAAGCGGTTGTGCGCCTGGGCGATGTGGGCGTTCAGGACCCACTTGGGCGTGAAAGCGCCGTTGTAGCGAATGGCCCAGTTGAGGCCGGAGTAGTCCAGCCGGCTGAAGTCGCGCGGGGTGACGACGCCGCCGACCACCGTGGGGGTGCCGGTCAGTCCGCGGCCACCCTCGCCGCGGGCCGAGCCCGTGGTGGGGCCGAACGTCCAGACGGTCGGGTCGCCGTACCAGGTGGCTTCCACCGTGTGATCGGGGTTGATCACGCCGGTCAACTTCATGGCGTAGTTGATGGAGCGGCGGGGAACCTCAATCTGCCCCAAGGCGTGGCACAAGGTGGTCACGGGATTGCAGTTGCCCGCGTACGGGAACCCGGAAGGAGAACTGGTCTCGGGCCGACGGATGACGGGGTTGAAGGAGCCGAACCAGAACAGGCGGTCCTTCATGATGTAGCCGCCCGCCTCCACGCCGAAGTCATACTCGTTGAGGCCGTGCACTTCCGTGCTTTGCGCGGTCCGGAAGGGGTTGATCTGGCGGTTGGCCGCGGACAGGGTCTGGGTGGTGAAGTAACCGTAGATGGCGCCGTGGAAGTCGTTGCTGCCGGACTTGGTGGTGACGTTGATCACGCCGCCCAGGGCCTGGCCGTAGTTGGCCTCAAAGCCGCCGGTGGTCACTTGGACTTCCTGGATGAAACTGGTGGTGACGCCGCTGCCGATGGGGCCGAACACGCGGTGGTAAGTGCCGTAGGCGCCGAAACCGGTGTTGGTGATGTTGACGCCGTCGAGCACGTACAGGTTCTCCAGGCCGCTGCCGCCGGAAATGGAGGGGTTGGAGAAGCCGGTGCCGCCGCCGTCGTTCACGCCCGCGCCGAGATAGAAGGTGTTGGTCAGGTTGCGGCCGATGGGAATGGTGTTGTAGAGGGTGTCGTTATGGCTGGCGGTCAAGTTGGTGCTGCCGGGGTCGATGGCGATCGCGGCCGCGGTCACTTCCACGGTCTGCGTCACGTCCCCAGGCTCCATCACCAGGATGACCGGGGTGCGCACGTTGATGCGCACGTCCACGTCCTTGGCTTCGGCAGCCTTGAAGCCAGGGACTTCCGCGCGAATGGTCCACAGGCCCGGAGTCACGCCACCGAAGAGCGCCATGCCGCGCTCGTCGGTCGTCAGCGTGCGGGAGCCCATGGGGGAAGACATTGTCACTTTGGCGCCCGGGATTACGGCCCCGGTCGCGTCTTCAACAGTGACCTGCACCATGCCGACGGTCACTTGGCCCCCCTGGGCCCAGCCCGACAGCGCGGTGAACAGGACACACACGAATAGCAAAAGCACCGAACGGAATTTCATCAGGTTGTCTCCTCGAGATAAGTCACGTGTAATGACACAATCACCGGGCAATGACTATGCAATCACCTTGCCAGTAATCGCCCCTATTAAAACAACACTATTATGTTTATTGTCAATAGCTTAGATGACTTTCACAAGTCGTATATTTGCGGAGCGACCGAAAGGATACCGTTTCTGGTAGGCTATTGAACAAATCCTACCGAATCTTATATTTGTGGGAAAACTCGCCTAGTTAGTTGTCGGTTTGCGGGGTTCGCCGGTCTGCCGAGCCCGGTCGCGCATTTCCTGCGCCCGCGCGCCCTGCCCGGATTTTTCATAGAGCGCCGCCATCTCTTCGTACAGCGCCCCGGCCGGCGCCAGGATGGCGACGGCCTGTTCGCCAAGCTCGATGGCTCTGCTTCTCTGCCCGGTCTCTTCCAGCGCCGACAAGTAGGCGAGGATGGCGTCCAGGCCGGTGTCGGGGGCGATGGTGGCGGAGTCGGCGAGGGCGGCGACGCGGGCGTGGTCGCCGCGCTGGAACAGGAGCGTGGCCAGCTTGTCGCGGGCCGGGCCCAAGTTGGGGTTGCGCCCGAGCGCGTCTTCGAGCAGGGGGATGGCTGCCTCAAGACGATTCTGCCCGGCTTCGCAGAGGGCGCGGCGGTAGTCGAGCCAGCCCTGGCGGGCGTCTTCGGCCAGCCGGCCGTTGGTGATGGTGGTCCGGCCCAGGTCTCCTCTCATCTGGGCGACCTTGAAGGTCAGCGTCTCGGAGGCCGAGACCTTAGTGGCCGGATCGGTGACGGTGACGATGAGCCGGTAGCTGCCCGGCTCGAGCTCATTCAGCGAGAAAGCCTTTCCGTGCAGGACGGTTCCCTGGGCGTCGAACTGCTGCTTGGCGATCGGCTCGCTCTCCGTGTGGCGCACGCCGCCGCCCGTCGGACTCCCCAGCGTGTAGTCCACCTGCAAGGTGTCCCCCTCGGCGTAGCTTCGGCCCGATTGGGGGAGGTAGATCTGGAAGAAAACCTTGAGCTTCTCGCCGCGGCCGAATTCTTTGCGGGCGCTCGGAACGAAGTGGAGATCGAAGAATCCAAAGGGGCGCGGCGCGGCCGGGTCTTCGGCCCGCACGGCTTCCTCGTAGGGGACGAGGGGGCTCACTTGCAGGCCTTCGGGCGCGGTCACGCTCACCCGCTTCCGCGCCAGGTAGAGCGCCCCCTTGATTTCGTCCTGGAAGACGAAGTCCAGGTCATAGTCGCCCGGGGGCAGCGGCAGGCGGTCTTCGTAGGCGAAGGGGAGTTCTTTCAGGCGCTCGTAGGCTTCGGCCGTGTAGCTGTAGGTGCCGCTGTGGGTCTGCTGGAAGAGCGGCTGGCCGGTGGCTGTGCGCACCAGGGTGTTCACCCGGGCGATGACGCGGTAGTTGTCGGCGGCTTGGGTGGCCAGGTCTTGCAGGGTGGCGGGCAGCAGGAGCAGCAGGTGGAGGGAGGTGTGGCCGTCGGGGTCGCGCAGCGGGACCCACTCGACCTCCAGCACGTCGGGCTCGAAGGTCACCCGGGTCTTCACCATCTCCCGCAGCGCCTGCCGCCGGTGCAGCATCTCCTTGGTGAAGCGGTCGTTGGGCAGGTTGTAGATGCGGGTGACCATGGAGTCGGAGGCCATGGTGGCGGTGAAGCTTTGCAGGTCAATGGGCTCGTCGGTCAGGAAAGTCAGCGAGGAGCGCGCCATCTCGGCGCTCACTTGGGTCAATTGCTGGAAGGCCCCGCGGGGATTGTTCTCCGTGCCGGAGCCTTTGGCGAGCTTGGTGGGGCCGTCAATCACCGGGCTGTAGAGCCGGTAGTCGCTGGCGTCGTCGGGCTGGAAGAAGAGCAGGTAGAAGAAGTTCGGCAGCGAGGGGCGGGTGTTCGAGTAGAACCAGAGTTCGGTCGGGCGGACGGCGTTGTGCCAGGGGTACTTGGTCACCTGGTTGGGTTTGCCGAGCACGATGTACATCTGGCCGCGGTCGGTGCGCCAGCCCGTGCGCCCGCGCCCTTCGGAGAAGTACTGGTTGGCGTACTCGATGCGGCGGTAGTGCTCGTCCTTGAATTCGTTTTCCGGGGTGTCGGAGGTGGGATCGCGGGCCAGCCAGAAGCGCTCGATGAACCCGTCGCGCTCGGCCTCGGTCGGGAGTTGGCGGAAGAACTTTTTCTCCTCGTCCGAAATAATGTACACGACTTCTTCTTCCAGCCACTTCTTGTGTTTGGGAGAAAACGGGTGCGTGGCGGCCGTCGCCTGGCCGGCGCTCGCGAGCCAGGCGGCCACGAGCAGCGCGATAACTCTCCCCGCTCCTACCCCGGTACGCATCGGACGGATTGGTTCAAGACTCCTAACTCTAGCACACTTGCTTCAGGATGCGGGGAAGGCGCGGCCAGGTGGCCTGCGCTTATTTTTCCAGCCGGGCGCGCACAGTCAACGCGCTGCCGGCAAGCACGCGCAGCTCCCGCTGCCACTCCCGGTAACCCGGCAGGCGCATGCTGACCTGATAAGTGCCGGCGGGCAGCTCCAGGGTGGCCGGGGTGGAGCTGACAAAACTCCCGTCGAGGAAAACGTCGGCCCCGTCGGGCTCCGACACCACCTGAACCTTGGCGGGCGGCTGGCCGCTGCGGTCGACCGCGGTGAGCTTCCCCTGCTCGAGCAGCACCACCAGGCCCGCATAGCTCAACCAGGTGCGCGCTCCGAAGCTCACTTCTCGTTGGGGCGCTCCCATGGCCGCCACCACGGCGTCGCGGCTCATCCCGGGGGTGAGTTCGGCGGGCGGGGCGGGGGGTGGGGGCTCGGGCGCCGGTGCGGGCGCGGGCTCTTGCAGAACCGGGCGCATGCCCTCTTCCGGCAGCAGCCACTGGTCGAGCGCCGGGAAGACTTGCCCCAGGTTGGCTTCGGCCAGCGCCGCCGGCGGGAAGAAGAAGTTGAGCGCCACCCAGACCGGCCCGGAGCCTTGCGAGCTCGACACCGTGCGCGCGCTCAACAGCCCGAGCACGACCACATCCGAGCCCACATAGACGCTGTGCACGTAGAACTTCTCTCCAACCGGGAGCGGGACATCATGCTGGCCGCGCCCGGCCTCGGCCTGCCCCTGGCGGATGTGGAAGGTGGCGGGCTGGTTGGGGTCGAGCGAGCCGGAGAGCCCGGCGCGGCGCAGGCTCAAAATGCCTCCGGCCTCCCGGATGCTGCTGCGGTCGCCGGTGAAACCCAGCATGCCGGTGCCGATGACGGTGAGCCGGTAGCGTTGCTTCAAGGAGCGCTCGACGTCGGCGCGCCGCGCGGCGCCGCTTTCGGCCGCGGCGCTCACCAGCGCCACCCCGAGCAGG
>MEKM01000126.1:0-14595 GCA_001766965.1 Acidobacteria bacterium RIFCSPHIGHO2_01_FULL_67_28
GATCGGCCAGGTAGCGCGGGTTGCCCCGAGCCCTGCGAGGGGCTACCCGCGGTTCTTCCTAGAATACGAACCGCAGGAAGGCCCGCCCCCTCGGCTCCGCTCGGGGCAGGCGGGCCATCCTGCGCTACCCAAGCTGGCGGGAGTTGCGGTATGCTTGCCGCCTACTATTATTCGGGAGAGAGCCATCATGGGCGAGCGAATGGTCAAATGCGCCAAGCTGGGCGAAACCCTGCCGGGGCTGGACGAGCCGCCCTACACGGGTGAGCTCGGCCAGCGCATCTACGAAAGCGTCTCGAAGAAGGCCTGGGACATGTGGAAAGAGCACCTGAAGATGATCCTCAACGAGTACCAGCTCAACCCCGCCACTCTGGAGGCCTGGGAGATCATCTCCAAGGAAGCGGAGAAGTTCTTCTTCGGCGAAGGTTCGAAGCTCCCGGCCGGGTACGTCCCGCCCAAACACTAGCCGGCGGAGTAACCCTATGTTGTCATCCCGAGCCCTTGATTGCTCTGGCGGCGAGGGACCTGCTTGTCAGTTCCGTGGCAACAGACAAATGCAGATTCCTCGCTCCGCTCGGAATGACGGAAAAGGGCTACGTCCCCCCGAAGCACTAGGGATACTGGGAACCCGGTGGCGGGTGCCACCGGGCTCGAGATAGAGAGAGCGATGGTTACCAGACTCACGGCGTACTTGCTGCTCGCGGTTATGGCGGCAGGAGCTGCGGCGCCGCCTAAAAAGCCCAAAGGCGAAGGCACGCTCCCGGACGAACTCCTGCAGATAGCAAAGGAACTCGGCTGCGGGCCCGTGCCCGGCTTCTATGACCGGCCAGGAATGGTGGATCCGCCCTATCTATACGGGTGGCTGCCGAGGGACAAAGAGGAAACAGCAGCGTTCTGGTGCCATCGCGACGACGAAAACAAGCCCTATCTCTTGGTCTTTGTGGAAGGTCTCGGCTCGGGGCAGGAAGGCAGCGTCACGTCCACTTTGGCCTGGAGTGATTACCCGGGAGGTTTGTCGCTCTTCGACATCGAGAACGTCGTCGGGTGGTACGACTCCGAAGGCGCGCGTCTCACTAACTCCGAACGCTTGCCCCTTTCCGAGTTTTATTACGTCGACACAAGAAAACCTGGGCCAAAAGGAAGGACGACGGAGTACCGACCACTGCAGGAGTCGTACGACGGAATCATCACGCTCTATTATCGCGACGGTGACCGCTGGCTGTTCGTTTCCTTCGACTAGCAGCAGCGGTGTAGCAGCGCAACTCTTGTGGTAGACTGCGCGGCGTGGCGGGACGCTGCACACGCCGCTACGAGCGCCAGGCCGGGCGGCTCGGCTTTCTCCGCATCGCCGGCGTCGATGAAGTCGGCCGCGGCGCGCTCTTCGGCCCGGTGGTGGCCGCCGCCGTCATCCTCAATCCTGCGCGCCGCATCCCCGGGCTCGACGACTCCAAGAAACTGACGGCCGCCCGGCGGCGGCTGCTTTCCGAAAAAATCCAGGAGCGCGCCGTGGCCTGGGCGGTGGCGGAAGTCCTGCCCGAGCGCATCGACGCCTGGAACATCTACCAGGCCTCGCGGCAGGCGATGGAGCAGGCGCTGAAGGATTTGAAGCCGCCGGCCGACTTCATCTTGAGCGACGCCATGCGGCTCGAGCTGCCCATCCCCTGCCGGGCCGTCATCCACGGCGACGCCCGCTCGGTTTCGATTGCCGCCGCTTCTATCCTCGCCAAGGTGTACCGCGACCGGCTGCTGGAAGATTGGGATCGGGAATTTCCCGGTTACGGCCTGGCGCGACACAAGGGCTACGCCACGCGCGAGCACCTGGCGCGGCTCCGCCAGCAGGGGCCGACGCCGCTCCACCGGCGGTCGTTCGCCCCGGTGCGCGAGTCGCTCGCCATCCTCCACGCCGCCGAGCAGAACCCCTTGCCCTTCTAAGCGTTTCCCGGCGCGAGCGTTGACACTCGCCGCCCGGCGTGCTAATTTGCGGCGGCGAGGGCGTTTTCGCCCCGCCTTGGTCTGGGGAGACTCCCGGTGGCCATCAACAAAGCCAAAGCCATCGAAGCGGCGCAAAAGCTTATTGGGCAGAATAAGCTCAAGGAAGCTGTCGTCGAATACCAGAAGATCCACAAGGAAGAACCCAAGGACCAGAACACCCTGAACGCCCTGGGCGACCTCTACGCCCGCCTCAACAACATCCCCGACGCCCTCACCTACTACACGAAGCTCGCCGACATCTACGTGGGCGACGGCTTCCTGGTGCGCGGGATCGCGATGTACAAGAAGATCTCCAAGCTCGAACCCGCCAACACCAACGCCATGGAGCGCCTGGCCGACCTCTACACCATGCAGGGGCTGATGACCGACGCCCGGGCCCAATACCTGACGCTGGCCGAAACCTACTTGAAGACCAACGCCACCAACAAGGCCATGGAAGTCATGGCCAAGGTGCTCGACCTCGACCCCTCCAACGTCAAGATCCAGCAGCGCCTGGCCGACCTCTACGAGCACCACGGGCAGGGGCCGCAGGCCGCCCAGATCTACCGCCGCCTGGGCGAGCACGCCTTGCAGGGCGGCCACACCGACGAAGCCTTGAAGTGGGTGCAGAAGGCCACGACGCTCGCCCCCGGCGACGCCGAGGTCCTCCTCGTGCAGGCGCAACTCGAGCAGCGCACCGGCAAAGCCGCCGCCGCCCTCGCCACTCTGGAGAAGATTCCGAACCTCGAAGAGCACCCCGAGGCTCTCCACCTGCTCTTGAAGGCCCGGCTCGACTCCGGCGACACCTCCGCCGCCGAGGAGCTGGCCGAGAAGCTTTTCGCCGCCGACACCAAGAACTTCGCCGCCTTCCTCGAAATCGCCCGGCACGCCGCCGAGAAAAAAGACGGCGAGCGCGCCTGGAAGGTGCTCGGGCGCATCGCCGAGCCCGCCCTGGAGCACGACCCGGGTCAACTGGCCCCGGTGGCGCGCCGCGTGGCCTCCTTGCTGGCGGACTCGACGGAAGCCGCCGAGTTCGCCGTGCAAGCCACCCGCAAGGCCGGCGACCAGAGCGGTTTGCTCGAGTCTCTCTCGCGCCGCGCCCGCCTGGCCGAGCAGACCGAGGATTTTGCCCGCGCCAAGGAGGCCTACGACGAGCTGGTCACCCTCCAGCCGGAAAACCCCGACTTCTCCTCGAAGCTGCGCAGCATGCGGGAGAAGCTGGGCGAGCCGGCGGTGGCCGCCGAAGCCCACGCGGCGCCGCCGGTGATGGTCGAGCACGCCGAAGCCGCCCCAGCCGAGGTCGAGCTGGACGAGGAGACGCTGGCCTACGTCAACGCCTCCATGACCGACATCGACCTCTTCTCCAGCTACGGCATGACCGACAAGGCCATCGAGCTGGCCGAGCAGGTCGTCAGCCGCGTCCCCAGTCACCTGGCCACCAACGAGAAGCTGCTTGACTTCTACCTGGGCACCGGCAACGACCAAAAAGTCGTCCAGGTCGCCCGCCGCCTGGAGAAGCTCTGCCGCAAGGCCGGCAACGTCGGGCGCGCGGAAGAAGTGGCGGAGATGGCCCGCCGCTACTCGGAGAAAATCGGCAAGGAGGCTCCGGCCGAAGCGGCCGCGCCCGCCGCCCCCGCGGAGGCGGTCCACGAAGTCGACCTCTCCGCCGAGTGGGCCACCGCCACCGAAGCCCCGGCCGAAGCGCCCGCCGAAGTTGTCGAGGCTCCGGCCGCCCCCGTTTTCAACGCCAAGGAGGCGGGCGAAGAGATCGAGTTCTACCTGGCCCAGAACCTCACCGACCAGGCTCTGGCCGCTATCGCCCGCTACGAGGAGCAATTCCCCGGCGAGGCGGCCGTGGCCGAGCTTCGCGCCCGCGTCGAAGCCGCCGCCGCCCCGGCGGCAGCCGCACCCGTGGAAGCCCCCGCGGCCGAAGCCGCGCCCGTCGAAGCCGCTCCTGAAGAAGCCCCCGCAGGCGTCGCCGCGGGAGAGGGCGAAGGCCAGACTTTCGAGATCACCCTGGAGCCCCAGCCCGCGGCGCCCGCGCCGGCAGCGGGCCCCATGAGCGCGGGCGACTTCTTCGCCGACCTGGCCGGCGACCTCGACGCCGCTCTGGCCGGGGCGGGCGCGCCGCCGGCTGCGACCAAGCCGCCCGCCAAGGGCGCTCCGCCTGCGAAGGGGGCGGCGCCGCCGCGCGGCAAAGTCCCGGCGCCCGCCGGAGCCTCCGCCGGCGCTCTGGCGGAAGTCTTCGAGGAGTTCAAGGAAGAGCTGGGCGAAGTCGAGGAAGTCGAAGACCCCGAGACCCACTACAACCTGGGCATCGCCTACAAGGAAATGGGCCTGATGGAAGAGGCCATCAGCGAGTTCCAGAAAGTGGTCAAGGCCGCGGAGAAAACCGGCTCCTCGAGCCACCTCTTCCGGGTCTGCACCCTGCTCGGGGTTTGCTTCATCGAGAAGGGCCTGCCCGCGATTGCGGTGAAGTGGTATGAGCGCGCCCTGAAGTCGCCGGGCCTCGACGAAGAGGGCGCCCTGGCCCTGCGCTACGACATGGGCGTGGCCCACGAGCAGGCCGGCAACCGCAAGGCCGCGCTCGACTGTTTCATGGAGGTCTACGGCGCCAACGTGGACTACCGCAACGTCGGCGAGCGCATCCGCGAGCTGCAAGGCGCTTCTTGATCCCGTTCCAACCCCTCGAGGCGATTCCGTGACACCAGCAGCCAAACCCAAGCGGTTGGAACGGGACTAACCGGCGGGTGGGATGGTTCCCCGCCTCTTCCTCGTTTCTCTCATCCTCTTCTGCCTGGAGCTCGGAGTCTTCCTGGTGATTCTCCCCTGGACGTCGCTCTGGGAGCGGAACTACTTCCTTTTCCGCTACCCGGGCCTGACGCCCTGGCTGCTGAACCACTACCTGCGCGGGGCGCTCTCGGGGCTGGGCCTGGTGGACATCGGCCTGGGCGCCTGGTACGCCGCCCACTTCCGCCAGACGCTCGCGCGGCTGCTCCCGGCCCTGACACCCGGCGCCGGCGCTGCCGCCGCGCCACCGTCGCGCAACCATGGCGCAACTGCCCGATAACAAGCCGCTGCTCTGCTACATCACCGACCGGACGGGGGTCGCGGACGGCGAGATTCTGCCGCTTATCGAGCGCGCCGTCGCCGCCGGAGTGAACCTGATTCAAATCCGGGAGCGAGATCTCTCAACGCACGCACTGCTGACGCTCGTTGAAGCTGCAGTCGCGCGCGCCCGCGGCACCGCGACGCGCATTCTCGTCAACGACCGGCTTGATGTTGCTCTCACGGCCGGCGCCGGGCTCCATCTCCCGACGCACGGCTTTCAAGTAGCCGACGTCCGCCGCGCCTACCCTGACTTGCTCATCGGAGCTTCCTGCCACAACCTCGACGAGCTGCGAAGAGCGGAAGCTAGCGGCGCCGACTTCGTCGTCTTTGGCCCCGTGTTTGAGACGCCTTCGAAGAAACCCTACGGGCCGCCGCTCGGCGTCGAGAAGCTCGCCGAGGCCGCGCGCGCCGCGAAGATTCCAGTGCTGGCGCTCGGCGGCGTTACGCTCGAAAACGCCGCGGCGTGTCTCGCAGCCGGGGCCGCCGGCCTCGCTGCCATTTCGCTCTTCCAGCAGGCCGCCGACCTCGCGGACACCGTGCGCCGCCTCCGGGCCCTGACTTCGGAGTAGAATGGCCCGCTGGGGAAAAAGGCGTTCTGTCATTCTGAGCGAAGCGAAGAATCTCAAACGGACCACATCGGCAAGATTGAGATTCTTCGGCCTTCGGCCTCAGAATGACAGGCTGAGTATTGTCAGCGGGGGAGAAAACCGCGATGGATGCCAACCGGTTCCTGGCGCAGTACAAAGAAGCCTGGGAGACCAAGAACCCCGACCTCGCCGCGCTGCTCTTCACCCGCGACGCCCACTACCACGAGACGCCTTTCGACGAGCCCATCGTCGGGCGCGAAGCCATCCGCGCTTACTGGAAAGGCGCCACCGACACCCAGCAGGACATCCACTTCGCCGTGCGGGATTCCTTCACCGTCGGCCACACGCTCGTGGCCGAATGGTCGGCCGCCTATCGGCACAAGCCGAGCGGCGAGCGGCGCGAGCTCGCCGGCGCCCTCCTCGCCGACTTCTACGGCGAGGAAGTCCGCACCTTCCGCGAGTACTGGCACCGCCGCGTCGTGTAGAGGCGGCTTTACTTGTGGTGAGCGAAGCCGAACCACGCCGCCACACCACTGAGGTACTTCTTCGGTGGCACCGGCGCTTGCCCCGAGTGTAGCCGAGGGGTCTCGCCGGTGTTCACAGACCAGAGGCCTGTGCCACAGGCCCCCGCGAAAGAAAACGGGCGCCCGTCCCGAAGCTTCGGGAGGGCGCCCGTCAGATGAACCGCCCGGGAGAAAACTAAATCAGCCGCAGCGTGCGGAAGGCGGGCAGGAAGGGCTGCAGCTGCTCGGCCAGCCGGATGGCGGCGTAGCGGTGCCGCTGCTCCTCGTTGAGCAGGTTCAGGAAGTCCTGCATGAAGGTGGCCTGGACTCCGTGCACCTGCTGCAAGTACTGGTGGATTTCAATCACGAGCGTCCCGATGGTGAGCGCGTCGGGCGCGCCCGACTGGAGCTGTTCGGCGATCTGCTGCTGCCGCGTGACGATCTCCTGGATGAGCGGCGCGATGGCCGTGTGCCGCTGCTGGAGCAGTGTCGTCAGCGAGCTCACCTGCTCCGGCGTCAGCTCGAGAAACGCCGCCACCACCGCCAGCGACTCGGCCGGCGACAGCCACTGGCCGAGGAGCGACTCCGCCCCCGGCGGGATCTGGAGCGAGTCCGGCAGGACGCCGGTCGGGATGGCCGGCGTCGCCGGCACCGCTGCCCGCTTCCGCTTGCCCGCGCTCGCCGGCACCACCACCAGCGCCACCGCCAGAATCAAGACCACAGCCAAAGTGACAAGATACTTGGTGCGCATCGTTCGTCTCTCCTTGTTTTTCCCCTCTGGCCTTCTCTAACCCCGGGCCCCGGAAAAAGTCGCGCCCTCTTTGCTTCCTTGCCTCCCTGCCTCTTTGCCTCTTTCCTCTTCAGACACCGCCGCCCCCCGCAGCGTTCACCTGCCTGCCCGCCCCGGCGGGCCTGCCGCAGGCAGGGTGGACACCGCGCGCGCGGCCGTCCTAGAATGAACGGATGAGCGGCGGACGCATCCTGGCCGTTGATTTCGGCTCAAAGAACCTGGGCCTGGCGGTGAGCGACCCCACCGGGCTCATCGCCCAGGGCCTGCCCACGCTCAAGCGCACGAACCGCCGCGCCGATCTCGTCCGCCTGCGGGAGATTGTCGAAGCCCTCGGAGTCGAGCGCATTCTGGTCGGCCATCCCGTGCACCTCAAAGGCTACGCCGGGGAGCGCGCCCGGCAGGCGGCGCGCTTCGCCGACTGGCTGCGGCGCGAGCTGCGCCTGCCGGTCGAGCTGGTGGACGAGCGCTTGACCAGCGTCGAAGCCGACAACCTCTTGCGCGAGCGCGGCGCCTCGAAGAGCGAGCGCAAGCAGGCCCGCGACCGCGTCGCCGCTGCCCTGCTCCTGCAAACCTGGCTCGACCAGCAGGCCCGCGTCGGAACCGCCGCCCGCACCTCCGGCGAATCGTGATGCTCTCCCGCTTTTCCCGGCTCGCCTGGGCTCTGGCAGCGCTGCTCGTTCTTGCCGCCGCGCTGGCCGGGCTGCTGCTGTGGCCGTACCAGGGATTCCAGGGTCAAAAGACCGTGGTCATCGAGCAGGGCCTGGGCCGGCGGGCCATCGCCGCGCGGCTGGCTGACGAGGGCGTGCTGCGCTGGCGCTGGCCGTTCGTTGCTTACGCCTACGCGCAGCCGCATCGGACACTCAAAGCGGGCGAGTACGTTTTCGACCGGCCGGCGAGCGCCGCCGGAGTCTTCTCCAAGCTCGCCCGCGGCGAAGTCCATCTCTACGCCCTGACCATCCCCGAGGGCTGGACGCGCTGGGACATCGCCGACGAGGTGGCGCGCTTGCAGCTCGCCTCGCGCGAAGCCTTCCTCGAGGCGGCCGGGGACACCGCGCTCATCCGCGACCTCGCCCCCGAGGCCTCCTCGCTCGAAGGCTACCTTTTCCCCGATACCTACCACTTCGCCCGGCCCTCGGAGCCGGCGGCGATGGCGCGCACCATGGTCGAGCACTTCCGGCGGGTCTACGCGCCGCTGCGGGAAAAGGCCAGCGCGCCCGGCCGGTTCACCCCTCATCAGCTCGTCACGCTGGCCTCGCTCGTCGAAAAAGAGACCGGCGTAGCGGAAGAGCGCGGGCTCATTGCCGCCGTTTTTTACAACCGGCTCGAGCGGCGCCTGGCGCTCCAATGCGACCCGACGGTCATCTACGCCGAGCGGCTCGCCAAGGAGGGAGTGTTCGACGGGGCCATCAACGTCAGCGACCTCGAGCGCGACTCGCCCTACAACACCTACAAGCGCCCCGGCCTGCCGCCCGGCCCCATCGCCAATCCCGGCCGTGCCGCGCTGGCGGCGGTGATGAATCCGCCGGCCTCCGACTTCCTCTACTTCGTCTCCAACAACCAGGGCGGCCACCAGTTCGCCCGCAACGGCGCCGAGCACGAGCGCAACGTCGCCCGCTACCGCCGCCAGCGCGCCGCCCGCAACGCCGGCAACCGCCGGTGAGCGCCCCGCCCTCTTTGGAGGCGGCACGGCGAGGAGGCCGATTGACCGTTTTCCGACCCCTCGGCTACACTGGAAAATTCGCGCGCCAAACGGCGAGCCGATTGAGAGGAATGGTGCCGGGGAAAACACTGAAGCTGGCGGCGGGAGCGGCCCTAGCATTTTTTCTAGTGGCCGGCTGCGCGGTGAAAAAAACCGAGCGGTTGCCAGTCCTCGCCTTGCAAACCGCCACGTTGGAGGACCTCCGCGGGCGGCTGGAGCGCCAGGCCGACGCCGTGCACACTATCAACGCCGAAGCCGAATTGGTTCCCGCCACCGGTTCCGCCTACAGCGGCGTCATCGAGCAGTACCACGACGTCAAGGCCTTCGTGCTGGCCGAGCAGCAGCCGGGGACGGGCGGCAACAGCCTGCCTGCGCAGGCAGGTCGGCACATCCGCGTGCTCGGCCAGGCGCCCATCGTGCGCAAGACGATTTTCGACATGGTGGCCGACGAGCGCGAGTTCCGCATCCTGCTGCCCACCAAGAACAAGTTTGTCGTGGGGCCGACCGAGCTTGAGCGCCGGAGCGAGAAACCCATCGAGAACCTCCGCCCCCAGCATCTCTTCGAGGCGCTCTTCCCTTCGGCGCCCGCAACCGGCCCGCGCGCCCAGGCGTTTCTTGAAGAGAACGAGTTCAGCGGGCGGCGCTACTACGCGGTGACGGAAATCGTCGAGGCGGAAGGCGCCTGGCGCCCG
Source organism: Acidobacteria bacterium RIFCSPHIGHO2_01_FULL_67_28 (assembly GCA_001766965.1). Taxonomy (GTDB): domain Bacteria; phylum Acidobacteriota; class Terriglobia; order Acidiferrales; family 2-02-FULL-67-57; genus 2-02-FULL-67-57. The sequence goes on from MEKM01000126.1 coordinate 9,351, forward strand.
GCGCGGCGCTGGTGGTTCGACCGGACGGACCTGGCGCTCGTGCGCGTCCAGAGCTTCGACGCCGAAGGGCGCTTGCTGGCTGACATCCACTACGGGCAGTGGCAGGAGACCGACGGCATCCCCTACCCGCGCACGATTGAGCTGGTCCGGCCGCAGGAGGACTACCGGCTGAAACTCATCGTCAAGAAACTGACGCTCAACCAGCCGCTGCCGCCGGAGCGGTTCCGCCTGGAGCCGCCGGCCGGCGTCGAAACCGTTGAGCTGAAGTCTGCGTCCGCCGACAAGCCCGACTCGGGCAAGGAGCCGCGATGAACCCGCTCGGCTCCATGCTGATGGGGAACCTGCTGCACCGGCCGCTGCGCACGCTCATCACCGTGGTCGCGGTCGGCGTGGAAGTCTGCCTGGTGGTCATCATCGTGGGGCTGACCACGGGGCTGCTGCACGAGACCGCCAAGCGCATCGAGGGCGTGGGGGCCGACCTGATGCTGCAGCCGCCGGCCGCGAGCATCCTCCAGAGTTTCAGCGGGGCCCCCATGCCCGTCAAGATCAAGGACAAGCTCGAAGACGTCCCGCACGTGGCGGCGGTGGCGCCGGTGCTCTTGCAGTTTCACACCAGCGGCTTGAGCGTGGTCTACGGCATCGAGCTCAAGAGCTTCGAAGCGGTGAGCAATGGGTTCGTCTACCACGCGGGCGGGCCGTTCCAGGAAGCGAACGACCTCTTGGTGGACGACTGGTTCGCCCGCTCGGAAAAGCTGAAGGTGGGCGACATTTTCCGTTTGTTCGAGAACGACTTCACCGTGCGCGGGGTGGTCGAGCACGGCAAGGGCGCGCGCCTCTTCGTTCCCATTGAGACGCTCCAGGAATTGTCGGCCGCGCACGACAAGGCTTCCATCTTCTACATCCGCTGCGACGCCCCGAAGAACACCGAGCTCGTGGCGGAAGAGATCCGCAAACTCCTTCCCCGGCACAAGTTGAGCCTGCTCAAGGAATACCTCTCGATGATGACCTCCTCGCAACTGCCGGGCCTCGATGAGTTCGTCAACTCGATGATCGTGCTGGCGGTGGTGGTCGGGTTCCTGGTGATTTTCCTTTCGATGTACACCACCATCCTGGAGCGCACACGCGAGATCGGGATTCTGAAGTCGCTCGGCGCCTCGAAGACCGACATCGTCGGGCTGGTGCTGCGCGAGTCGCTCCTGCTCTGCGCCGCCGGCCTGGTGGCGGGCATCGGGTTCAGCTACGGCGGCCGCTTCCTGCTCAAGGAGATGTTCCCCACGCTCACGATCCTCATCACCTTCTCGTGGCTGGTGAAGGCGGGCTTGCTGGCGGCGTTGGGCGGGGTGCTGGGGGCGGTCTACCCGGCCTGGCTCGCCGCCCGGCAAGATGCCATCGTCGCGCTGGCCTACGAGTAACGGCTTCACAACCTCAAGCAAGCCGCGGCAGGGCTCGAAGGATTTAGCCCTGACATTCAAGGGGCACTCAAAGTTGCGGGGCTTCAGCCCCTGCGGTCGAGATTTGCCGGTATTCTCACCACCTATCACCTTTCCTCTCAACAACTTCACCTCTCACCCCTCCCCGGGGGGTAGCACCATCTTGTTGAGCAGAAAACAATTAGCAGGGGAGATTTGTCGCTAATGTCAGTGACCCCCTCATAACAAACGCCTTACAACGTGACATTTCCCCCGTCCATCCCTCTCCTTGGTAGCGGCGACGAAGCCCCGATTTTGGGCTTTGTCGTCGGCTTTTCCTAACGGACAACCACCGACCCCTCGGCCCCTCTCGGGGCAAGTGAGGAATCCCACGATGCGGGATTCCTCGCCCCTACCCCGCTGGTGTAGGGCGGGGGTTTATCCCCCGCCGCGGGCGGGCCTAAAGCCCGCCCCTACAGCGCTAGCACAATCGCCGGTTCCGAGTCTACGGTTTCTGCGGTTTTTGCGGATTTTGCGGACGTTTTTTTTCGCGGGCCGCTTTTTGGGCCCTAGAACGCGGCCTTCAAATCCGCAAAAACCGCAATTTCCGCAAAAAACGCAAAAACCGCACGCCCTTGTTTGTCATCCCGAGCGCAGCGAGGGATCTGCATTTCAGCCCGCCGCAAGTAGCATGCGGATTCCTCGCCGCCAAGGCAATCAAGGGCTCGGAATGACACGGTGGCGGCGCAAAAAACGCAAAAACCGCACGAGGCAAGCGATGGAAGTTTCTGCCCGGCAGGACGCCCTGGTCGCCCTGGCCTACGAGTAGGGGCGAGGCGGGGAGTTAGGCGGAAGGGGCACTCGCGGGCGGGGCCGGCGGGAAGCGGCGCTGGTACCAGAGGGTTTCGCTGGCCCGCTGCCACACGCGCGTCGCCAGCCAGAGCAGCACCACGGCCTGGCCGAGCAGGAAGGAAAGCCCCACCGACTCCGCCGGCACAAACTTCACCCACACCCAGGCCGCCAGCGCCAGTCCCGCCCAGGCCACGAGAGTGATGCGCAGGTAGAGCCAGAAGAGCGATCCGAAGTTGGCGGCCGTGAGCTTGAGCGCCCGCCAGAGCGTGCGGCGCATGGCCCGCTCCCCTTCCGCCACGGCGCGCACCTGGGCCAGGTCGAACCAGAGCCGAATCGCCACGAGCAGCACCCAGAGCAGCAGGAACCCGCCCAGCTCCACCCAGAAGCCGAGCATCTCCCGGGGCGAGTCGCTGGCCAGCCGGCCGGAGACGCGGCTTAGCAGGCCGGCCAGAATCCCCACGGGCACGAGCGCAATCAGCAGGAACAGCAGCAGGCGCACGAAGCGCCAGAAGAAGCCGCCGCAGGCGGCGAAAAACTCTCCCGCGCCCAGGCTCTGGTCGCGACGGTAAGCTTCCAGCACGCCGCCGGTGGCGAAAAGGAAGAAAACGAAGAATAGGAAGGAGAAGACAAACGAGCCCATCAAGAGTTGAGCCGGAGAAACCTCCGGCTGGGCGAGCAGCTCGATGAAAGCCGTCAGGTCGAAGCCCTTCACCAAACGCTCGGCCGCCAGGCTGGAGTTGAGCACGCCGCCAAAGCTCATGCTGGCGCGCAGGGCGGCAGGCAGGGCCAGCAGCAGGTTGACGCCGTACACCCACCAGAGCACCCGCTGGCGGCGCCAGACCAAGCGCGCCCCGGCCACCACCACTCCGGGTTCGCCTCGGCTCCTCTCATTCCCCTCTCCCGCCCTACGCCAGCCAGGCCAGCCACTGGGCCAGGAACTGGGTCAAGAAGAGCCAGTACTGGGCCAGCTTGCGGGTGGCGCGCCGATGGCTCTCGCGGGTGCGGCTGTTGTTGAAGAGGTTCGTATCCAGCCAGACCTTGTGGTCGGGATCGATCTCCGCCGAGACCACCCTGGCCTTCTTCTCATAGCGGAAGCGCACCCAGCGGTCGCGGCCGTCCCAGTGCTCGCGCACGGTTTCGCCGTTGTCGAACTTGACCTCCACCTCGACGGGGAAGATGAAATCCCCTTTGCGGTGCACGACCACGAAGGAGCGGAAGAGGGTTTCGCCTTTTTTCTCTTCCGGCGGGTTCTCCTCGTGCCAGTCGGCGCGGTCGGAGCGGAGCGTGCGGACCTGGTAGTCGAGGACGTGCGTCCCGCGCACCGCCTGGTCGAAGAACCAGCCGAGGTTCTGCCCCGAGACTTCTTCGACGGTACGCAAGAAATCTTCCTCGGTGGGATGGGTGAAGCGGTAGCGCTGGAAGTAGGTTTGCAGGGCGCGGCGCAGGGTCTCTTCGCCGATGAGGCTTTCCAGGGTGCGCAGCACGGTGGCGGTCTTGGCGTAGGTGACCGTGCCGTAGGCCCCGCCCGACATGAACTCGTAGGCGGAACGGGTCATGGGGTCGGTGTCGGGCACAGCGCGGTACTGGAGGCGGGACAGGCGGGCGTCGCCGGCGGTCATTCCCCAGAGGTTGAGGACGGAGGTCTCCTCGCCGTAGAGCGCCGCCATCACTTTGGTTTCGACGTACGCGTTGATGCCTTCATCGAGCCAGGCGTCCTCGAACTCGTTCGTGGCCACCATCCCGTACCAGTACTGGTGGCCGAACTCGTGCTCGACCACGATTTCCGGGAGCAGCAGCCCGGCCGGCATCCACCAGGTGGTGCTGGCGGTGATGAGCATGGGGTATTCCATCCCGCCGGCGCCGAAGCCGCCGTGCGGCGGGTCCACCACAGTGATCTGGGTGTAGGGATAGGGGCCGAACCAGCGGTCGTAGAGCCGCAGCGTGCCCTGGAGGGCTTGCAGATAGCGGGGCGCCTGCGCCAGGTGGCCGGGCTGCATAAGCAGGCGGATCTTCACCGGGCCCAGGCCGCCGGTAAACGAATCTTCCACCACCCGAAAGCTGGGGTCGGCGGTCCAGACAAAGTCGTGGACGTCTTCGGCGCGGAAGGCAAGGGTCTGGGTGCCGTCGGGGTTCGGCTGCCGGCCCACTTCGACTCCAGTCGCGCCGACCACGGTGCCCTGCGGCAGGGTCACCTTCACGTCGTAGGTTCCGAAGTCGGCGAAAAACTCGGTGTTGCGGTGGAACTGGTGGCAGTTCCAGGCGCCGCGCCACCACACGCCCACCTTGGGGAACCACTGCCCGACCATGAAGAAGTCGCGCTTGTAGCCGGTGCGGGCGAGGACTTCGGGCAACTGCGCGCGGAAAGCAATCTTGAACTGCACTTCGCCGCCATGCGGCACCGGCCGCGGCAGCCGCACCTGGAACACGGTGCGGTCATCCGGGTTGCCATCATCGGGCTGGATGAATTCCATCTTGCCGGTCAGGTCGCCCTGGCCGACAACTTCGAGCCGGGTCACTTCAATCGAGCCGCGGTACTTCTCCTTCCACTCGAAGTCGGGGCTGCCCTGCCGCACCTCCCGCATGAAGGTGGACTGCGGCTGGAAGGCATTCAGGTAGAGGTGGAAGGCAAAGAGGTCAAGCGGGCGGCCGGTGCGGTTGCGGTAGGTGAGGGTTTCGGTGGCTTCGAGGGTTTTCTTCTCCGTGTCCAGGCGCGCTTCGATTTGGTAGGCGACCACGCGCTCGGAGAGCGGCGTATCCGGCGTGAAGGTGGAAGCGGCGGGCGGGGGGAGCTCCGGGGCAGGCGCGGCGGCGGCCACGAGCGCCGCGGCGGCCAGAACACTCACCAGGGCAAAAACTTTCGGAGGAACAGCTCGGAGTCGGGGCTGCACTTCCACCTCCGCTCGCGCGGGTGGGAGTCAAGGCCGCCCAGCATAGTTGAGCCGGCGGTTGCAGGCAAGGGAATCCGCCGGCGGGGCTGGCGGGAG
>MEKM01000126.1:14632-15608 GCA_001766965.1 Acidobacteria bacterium RIFCSPHIGHO2_01_FULL_67_28
CCCCGTCCCGAAGCTTCGGGATCGGGGGGCCGAGAGACTCGTCGAACAGGTGAGGTAGCGTGGAACCGGTCGTCCAGTGCACAGACCTGTGGAAGATTTACCACAGCGGGCGGGTGGAGGTGCCGGCGCTGCGGGGGGTGAACTTGGACGTGGCGGAAGGCGAGTTCGTGGCCATCATGGGCCCCTCGGGCTGCGGCAAGTCCACGCTGCTTTACGTGCTCGGAGGCCTGACGCCGCCGAGCTCGGGCCGGGTGCTGGTGGACGGCAACGACCTCGGGCAGATGGGCGATTCCGAGCGGACGCTGCTGCGGCGGCGCAAGATCGGCTTCGTCTTCCAGCGCTTCAACCTTTTGCCCACGCTCTCGGCCTACGGCAACATCGCCATCGCCCAGCACATCCAGGGGGACGGGTTCGACCCGCACCGCTTTGAGGTGACGGTGAACCTGCTGGGGCTGAAGGAGCGGCTGCACCACCGCCCCAGCGAGCTGTCGGGCGGCGAGCAGCAGCGCGTCGCCCTGGCCCGCGCTGTGGTCAGCGACCCCAAGATCGTTCTCGCTGACGAGCCCACCGGCAACCTCGACAGCCAGAACTCGGAAACCGTGCTCACGATGCTGAAGGACCTGAACCAGGAGCTGGGCCAGACGCTGATCATGATCACCCACAACCCGGAAGCCGCCGCCTACGCCGGACGCATCGTGCACATGCGCGACGGGCGCATCCTCGAGCCCGCCGCCGCGCCCCATTTGGGCTCCCCCTGAACGGGATGAACAACGCGCCGACCGCCGCCCGACCCTCCTTGGTGCGCCGCTTTGGGCGCACCCTCAAGTGCTTCTTCCTCTGGGGGCACGAGCGCGCCACCTGGCAGTACGACGTGATGTGCGGAGTCATCTTCCTGCTGGTGGTGCTCTTGCCGGCGCGCTACTTCCACGACCAGCCGGTCTACAACCCCCAACCCGTGCTCGACATCGTGCGCATG
>MEKM01000127.1 GCA_001766965.1 Acidobacteria bacterium RIFCSPHIGHO2_01_FULL_67_28
CACCAACGCCTGCCCCTACACGCGGCGAATGTTCAACTGGTACCAGCCGGAATTCCCCGGGGAGCTCAAGCAAGCGCTGAACCCGGACGTCTCGGTGCGGCCGGTGGGCGTGGTGGAGAAGTGCACGCTCTGCCACCACCGCCTGCTCCGCGCCCGCGAAGAAACCCGGGCCGAGAACCGTCCGCTGGCCGAGGGCGACTATGTACCGGCGTGCGTCGAAATCTGCCCGGCCAACGCCATGTATTTCGGAGACCTGGACGACCCCGACAGCAGAGTTGCGGAACTGGCTCGGAGTCCGCGTGCCTTCAAGTACCTGGAGGAACTGGGCACGGAGCCCAAGGTCATCTATCTGGCAGAAGGAGAATGGGCGGGTGGAGAAGAACAACAGCAGCGGTAACCCGGAAGCGCTCGGGCCCGAGACGGTGCTCTTGCAGCCCATCGTGGCCACGCGCAGCTCCTTCTACTACCTGGCGCTGGTGCTGCTGGGCTTCACCTCGCTGGCCTTTTTTGCCTGGCTCTACCAGATCCGCCGGGGGCTGGGCGTCACGGGGTTGAACGTCCCGGTCTACTGGGGCTTCTACATCACCAACTTCGTCTTCTTCATCGGCATCAGCCATGCGGGGACGCTCATCTCCGCCATCTTGCGCCTTGCCCATGCCGAGTGGCGCCGCTCCATCACCCGGGCGGCCGAAGTCATCACCGTCATCGTGCTGTTCTTCGGCGTGGGCAGCATCATCGTCGACCTGGGCCGACCCGACCGCATGCTGAACGTGCTCCGCCACCCCAACTTCGGCTCCCCGCTGCTCTGGGACGTCTGCAGCGTCAGCATCTACCTCACCGCCAGCACCATCTACTTATACCTGCCGCTCATCCCCGACCTCGCCATCCTGCGGGACTACGGCGGCAAGTACACCTGGCTCTATCGCCTCCTGGCCCTGGGCTGGCAAGGCACTCCGCGCCAGCGGCGCTGGCTGGAGCGCGGCATCGCCGTCATGGCGGTGCTGGTTATCCCCATCGCCGTCTCCGTGCACACCGTGGTTTCGTGGGTGTTCGGCATGACCGTGCAGCCCATGTGGCACTCCACCATCTTCGGCCCTTACTTCGTGGTGGGGGCCATCTTCTCCGGCATCGCTGCTCTCATCATCGCCATGGCTCTCATCCGACGCATCTACCACCTCGAGGGCTACCTGAAGACCATCCACTTCCATCACCTGGGCACGCTCTTGCTGGTCTTTGCCCTCCTCTGGTTTTATTTCACCTTTGCCGAACTCATTACCACCTACTATGGCCACGACCCTGCTCACCTAGTGGTCTTCTACTCGAAATTGACGGGGCGCTATGCCCCTCTCTTTTGGACGATGATGGTGACCTGCTTCTTGATTCCCGTGGGCATTCTAAGCCGTCCCCAGAACCGGACGGTGACCGGCACCGTCGCGGCTTCAATCACGATCCTGGTGGGAATGTGGCTGGAGCGGTTTACCATCGTCGTCCCCACTCTTTCCCATCCTCGTGTGCCCTGGGACAAGGTCTTCTATTCGCCCACTTGGGTAGAAATCGCCATCACCCTCGGCTTCGGCGCCACCTTCATCTTCCTCTACATGCTCTTCACCAAGTTCTTTCCCATCGTCTCCATCTGGGAAGTCCGCGAAGGACGCGAGCACGCCCTGGCGGAAGTGGCCGAGCGCGTTCAGTCCTACATGCCCGGCCCCGAAACACCACGCTAGGGCGAGAGAAAGTGCCCGGGGTGGGGGTCGAACCCACACGAGGCTTTCGCCTCAAGGGATTTTAAGTCGGAACAGGTCAATTCGATCAGCTCTCGCTAAGTCCCTGAGAAATCAACCAAGTTGAAGAAGGGCCAGGGGATACTCCTCGGAGGCAACTTGCTCTGGAGTGGTCTGGAGTGATCCCGAGTGATCTGGCTTCGGGCACAAGTTTGGGCACAGTCGCGGATGTCGTAAGGTGTGGCTAACATCCATCCCCAATATGGCCATTGCGGACCTGGCTCCTGCTGGAGATTCGTAGATGCATCCAAGGCTTGTTCTGAGAGGGAAGCACGGATGGACTTTCGTTCTCACTGGGTTAGAATGCCGTTGAGTCGGGGATCCGGACGAGAAGATTGTGAGACATGATCTCGCATTTCGCAGCCTAGGAGTTTTGGCTCTCTTCAGCGGCGCTGCCCTAGTTACCCACATCGTTTCCGGTTTTTCGTTGCCCCTGGCTCTCTTGGTGGCGGCCCTCGTCGTCACCCTCGGATTAGGAGTACGGTGGCGCCGCTCCTCCCTGCAAGGTCGGAAGAAGATGGTTCGCTTTGCCAAAGTGGGCCTGGGGGCCGGATTGCTGGCCACGGTTTTCTACGATGTTTCAAAGTTTCTGCTCTCCCAGTGGGATGACTCCCTCTACAACCCGTTCGAAGTCGTCCGCATGTTCGGTTTGCTGCTCGCTGGTTCCGCTGCGCCGACAAGTGTGATATACGTAACCGGAGTTGGGTTCCACCTCTTGAATGGCATTTTTTTCGGGGTGGCCTTTTGTTTCTTCTTCGGGCGGCGGGGCGTGCTGGCCGGGGTGGCTTGGGGTTTCTGTCTGGAGCTGTTTCAACTCTCCCTGTACCCTGGCTGGCTGAACATCACGTTTTACAGCGAGTTCCTTCAGATTTCTGCCTTGTCTCATTTGGTTTACGGAGCCGTCCTGGGACTGTTGTGCCAACAGAGTCTCCGCGGCGGCCAAACCGCATGGGAGAGAAAGCCTGATGGCTGAGCCAGCAGCCAGTAGCGTGGGCCCGCGTACTCCCGTGGTCATCTCGCCCGCAGCACAGGATGCATTGTCCCGGCTGTGGTCCGTGCGAATTCCGGGCTGGCTCGACCCCTACGCTCCGCAGTGGGCGGACGCTTTCGCCGATGGCACCTGGACCGCCCGCTGGGGGACCTTTCCAGCCTTGGCCCCGCTGGCCGCGGCGGCGCTGGGATTCTTCTTTGCGGTGTTCTGGCCATGGATTGACTACGTCTACTCGGAATCGCTGGTCTTCATGGGCCTGCTGATTGCCGGTGCCCTGCTCAGCGGACCCCTCGGGGCCATGATGTTCTTCGGCTACATCGTCGGCGATTTCTTGGGGGATGCTTTTCAGGGCTACTACACTCGGGCGCCTCTCGGGATGGCGGGAGGACGCTTGGTGAGCTACATCCTGCTGGGTCTGCTGGCGGTTCGCGTTCCGGCCCTGGCCCGGCGGATGGCGGAGCGGGCCCCCCTGCCCGTCGAGCCGACGCTGCGGCTCGCTGTGCGACTTTTTCTGTACGCTGCCGGAAGCGCGCTCCTGGTATTTCTCTGGTGCCAAGCCATGATTGTTCTCATTCGACCCGTGTTCACCTGGGTGAGGCAATCACCGACCACAGAAGCTATTATGCACGTTCAGACGCAGTGGAAGTGGCTGGTAGCAATGGCGGTGGTGGCCTCGCTGGCGCGGCTGGTGCTCGAGACAACCACCAGCGGGAGCGGGGCAGGAGCCGACTTGGTCGCGTCGCTTCAGCAGGAACGCTGGAGTCACGTCCAGCGCCGGGGTGAATTCACTCGTCGGCTCATGGGACCCGGGCGGCTAATCGTGGCAACCCTGGTTGTCACGCTGCTGCTTTCCGGAACCTATGAGGGTTGGATTGACCCGGTGATCGTCGCCGGGATCGTCGTTTTCCTCGGCGCTTGGCGCTACGGAGTGATCGGCCGACTGCCGACCGGCTGGGTCTCCTTCGTGCGAAAGATTCCGGCTCTGGTGCGGCTGGCCGTGGCTGCTTTGGTGGGCTATGTGTTTGCTTACGTAATCCTCTGGGGTTTGTGGCGGCTGGGGAGCTTGCGGGCGGTGGCCGCGGGGTCGCTGCTGACGCTGGCGATGTTCTACCTGCTCTTTCCGGGCCGGCGACAGTCAGCCTTGGCAGGAGGGAGGCAAAGAGAATGACGAACGGGTGGAAGTGGGTTTGGTGGATCGTTTGGGCGCTGTTCATACTGCTGGTTCTGCCCCTGGTGGCGTGGGCAGACAACTGCGGCTCCCTCAATGACTGCTGGGGCACGGTGGGCGGGGCGGCGGGCGGCGCTGCCGGCGCGGGCGGAGCCTTGGGTGGCATGGGTGGGGGCGATGACGAGGGTGATGGCGAGGGGGACGAGAACGGCGACGAAACCCCCGCCCCCCCGGCAGAGCCCGAAAGCGAGGACCAGTCGGATCCCAACCCGTGTGACTAGTGCCACGCAGGTCGCGGGGAGGCTCGTTTGACGACAGTCGCAAGCCGATTCGGAAGGAGATGATTCGCCGTGGTTTCCCAGCCCAGAATCGAGATTCAAAACCAAACTCTCATCCAGACTGTGCGCCTCGCAGGCACGCCTTTTAGCTTGCACTACCGCAGTGATCGCGTGCCGGGCCGCCGCGCGGCCTACAGCCTGCGAATCCCGCTCAGCGGCAAAAAAATCCCCCGACGACTCAAAGCCATCGCGCTCGAAATCACGCTGGCCGGCAAACGCTTCACCGAAACTTTCCCGCCCCACCCCGAGCAGACCTTCGCCTTTACTTGGGACGGCAAAGATGCCCAGGGCCGCCCGGCGTCGAGCCCACAAGCGGCCCGAATCCGCATTGGCTACGTCTATCCCGGCTTCTATCCTCGCCCGGAGACTACCCGCTGGAAGGAAAGCACCCAGGCGGTGGGAGCTTGGGACGCTCGCAACTGCGGCCTGGGGGGCTGGACCCTCGGCGTCCACCATGCCTACGACCCGATAGGTTGCGTCCTGTATCTGGGAAACGGGCGACGGCGCGACAAGCTGGTAGTGGGCAGCGATGGCAAGCCACAGGCTGAGATTCTGATTCCTTCTGCGGACGGCCACCAAGTCTACATCTTTGACGCCGCCGGACGCCACCGGCGAACGCTGAATGCCCTCACCGGGACACTGCTTTACGGCTCCGAATACGATTCAACAGGTCGTCTGACTGCCGTTGTTGATGGTTACCGCAATACGACTCGGATCGAGCGCTCCGCTACTGGCACTCCCAGCGCCCTCGTAGCCCCCTTTGGGCAGCGAACCACTTTGGTGCTGAACGACGACGGCTATTTGTCGGCTATTACCGATCCCGCCGGGGCAACAGCTCACTTCACCTACGGGAAGGAAGGACTTCTCGCCGGCGC
>MEKM01000128.1:0-530 GCA_001766965.1 Acidobacteria bacterium RIFCSPHIGHO2_01_FULL_67_28
AGTCGAAGGCCAGCCCGGTGGGGTTCATCAGGTCGGACAGGAACGGCTTGACGACGCGGTCCGGGCCGATGCGGTAGAGCGAGATGGGAACCTTCTGACCGCGGCGGCCGCTGAAGGTGACGTAGATGTTCCCGGCCGGGTCCACCGCCGGATTGGCCACCGGATGCAGGTTGTCGGCCAGGGGCACGCCGAGCGCGATGGCCGCCGGCGGGGTCTCGCCCGCGCCCGATTGGACCCGCACCGAGTCGCCGTCGGCGCCCTCGGGAACCTGGGCGATAAGGAAATCCTCGCTGGCCACCAGCACCGCTGCTGGGGTCTCGCCGAACTTCACCTGCGGGGGACGCTGGCCATGATCGGCGAAGCCCCGGCCGTGCAGGATCACCTCGCCGCCGGCGATGGCGGCCGGTGGTGTCACCCGCTCGATTTGCGGCTTGCCTTTCACTTCAGCCACCCGGCCCAGGTCAAAAGCAAAACGCCCGCGGCGGCGTAGACGCCCGCCAACAGGTCGTCCACCACCACGCCGGCGGCGC
>MEKM01000128.1:581-5593 GCA_001766965.1 Acidobacteria bacterium RIFCSPHIGHO2_01_FULL_67_28
CCCCAGTGATTTCCACGCGGCGCCGGGCGGCCAGCCGAGGAGCGGCGCCAGGACCGTCCCCGCGTAGGCCAGCCACTGCCCGACGACTTCGTCAATGACGATGGCCTGCGGGTCGGAGGTGTTCCACTGCTTGAGGGCGTGTTCGGTGCTCCACCACGCCGCCGGAATCAGCCAGGCGAGGACGAAGAGATAGAAGAACTGGAGGACAATTCCCTCCAGCGCATAGAGCAGCAGACCGAAGAGGACGACGGCGGCGAGCGACCCCGCCGTTCCCGGCACCCAGGGCGCATACCCTAGGCCGAACGCCGTGGCCAGCCGCACGCCCGGCCGGCTGGGGGCGGCGCGGAGGCGGGAAGAAGCGTCGGGGATGGGGACCGGGTCGGGCATAGGGTCTTAAGAACAGCGCCCTCGAGAATGAGAGCGCAATCATCTTAGCACAAACGCCGCGAGGGCGGGCGGAGGGTCAGCGGGCGGGCTTCCAGGCTTGGACGTGCCGCAGCAGCTCGATGAGCCGCGGCGAGGCGGCGCGCTGCCGCCCGAAGCGCACGTGGTTGTAGAGGTGGGTAAACTCGCCCACGGCCGCCGCCAGCTCCGGCGCCGGCAGCCCCGCGGCGAACTCGAGCGGCGTCTGCGCGGGGACTTTCCGGTAGCCGCGCCGCCGCAGGGCGCGGAGCAGCTGGTGGTAGACCAGCGTGGCCTCGTGCGCGCTCAAGCCCCGCCCGGTGCGCCCGTTGCGCAGCAGCCAGCGGGCGTGCAACCAGTCGTAGAGCGCCCGGCCGCGCAGCACGAGCAAGATCAGGAGGACGAGGCCGGCGATGCTCGGCGCGGCATAGGGGCCGGCGAAGAAGTCCTCGACTTGCTGGTTCAGCTCGGCGGCCGCCTGGCGCCGCATCCGCCGCAGCCACCAGCGCGCGTCCCAGGCCGAGCGGGCGGTGTCGCCCACGCCGCGCAGCGTCCGCACCCAGTGGGACTCGTCGTAGTTGATGACCCACTCGTCCCACCACAGGTCAAAGGCGTCGTAGTAGTGCTGCGCCGTGGTCCACCAGGTGCGTACGCGCGCCGGGTCGGGCGGCGTGGGGTCGAACTCCACCCAGCCGACGCCGGGGAAATAGACCTCCACCCAGGTGTGCGCGTCCGAGGCACGCACGATGTAGTTCTCGCCCACTTCGTTGTACTCGCCGGTCTGGAAGCCGTTCACCAGGCGCGCCGGGATCCCCTCGGTGCGCAGCAGCACCGCCAGCGCCGCGGCGAAGTACTCGCAGTGACCCTGCCGGCGCACGAAGAGGAACTGGGCGACGGGGTCGTCTTCGGGCGTGGCGGGCAGCTCCAGGGTGTAGCCGTAGCGGGTGCGCAGGTAGCCTTCGAGCGCCGCGGCTTTGTCGTAGGGATTGGTGAGCCCGGCGGTCACCTGCCGGGCGAGCTCCGCCATCCGCGGGTCCTGCGGCGGCACTTGCAGGTAGTGGTCGCGGATGTAGGGCGGGTAGTCGGTAGGCGTGGCGCGCAGCACGTCCGCCGGCGGACGGCCGGTGGCGGACACGACTTCGTAATGGATGATGCCGTAGCTCTGGCGGAAGCTCATCAGCGCGTCCGCCTCATCCACGCCCATCACCCGGAAGCGCCCGCGCAGCTCGACCGGCACCGCCGCGGCGAAGAGCACGCTCGAGGAAATGGGCTCGAGCAGGACGGAGTAGCGGACCAGCCCCTGCCCGGTCGGCACCAGCGGCCGCATCGGCAGAGCGAAGCGGCCGTCGGGGGTGGCGGAGAGCACGGAGGTGACCCGCGAGGCCGTGTACCAGCGCCGGCCGTCGAAGCGCGCCAGGGCGATGCCGCGCCACTTCAGCCCCTCCAGCCGCAGGGTGTCGCCGCCTTCGGCGCGGATGCGCATCACCACCGCCGGGTTCTGCAGGATGCTGCCGATGTCGCCCAGGGTGACTTCGTTCGAGAAGCCGCTGATCTGCTGCGGCTGGAAGGCGAAGGCGCTTCCGTAGCCGGTGGTGAAGCGCGGCAGGATGAAGAAGAAGACCACCGACAGCAGCAGCGTCCCCACCGCCACCGTGATCGAAGTTACGAGCAGCGCGCGCTGCAGCCGCCGCCCCGGCGCGGTTCCCGCCGCCACCGGCGCCGTCCGCGCCCGCTCGGCGCTGCGCTTGATTTCGAAGCTGATGAAGGTCGAGATGGCGATGACGAGGAACAGGAAAAAGAAGACGAGGAAGAGCGTGTCCACCGTGAGGGTGGCGGCGATGAGCAGCTCGAGAAACGCCAGCAGGGCCAGCCAGAGGTAGGCGCGGTTGGTGCGCGCCGAAAAGAGCATCATCGCCACCGTGAAAAACACCAGGTGCGTGCCGGCCGGCACCAGCCCGTCGGGCAGCCCGCCGGAGAGCACGAACAAATCCACGAGCAGGAACACCAGGTAGAGGGCGCTCAAGGTCTTGATGGTGTCGGGCGAAAGCTCGGCGCGCTCGTGGTGGCGGAAGCGGAGGCCTTTGGCGACGAGCGCGGTCGTGCCGATGAAGAGCGAAATGATGTCCAGTTTGCCCGTCGTCACCAGCGCCAGGAAACCCACCGTCAGCAGCAGGAAGAGCGACAGCTCGAAGTAGCGGTGGACCGCGGTGGTCGGGGCCGGAACGGGCGCGCTCATCGGTTTGTAACCGCTTCGAGGATCTTTCGCGTGGCGGCGCCGATGCCGAGCCGGGCCGCTGTCGTCGGACGCACCCAACGCGAGCAACCGTTGAACGCGACCCGCGCGGACGCGTCCGCCGTGTACACGCGCAGGACCAGGTCGCGCATGGTGGTCTGGTGCTCGACGGTTGCAACCAGCGTCGGCTGGCGCGCGCCGACGGCGCTGTCCAGGCGCGCCGGGTTCTTGCCGCGCGCGTAGGGGAAGTGCCACAGGCCGGAGAACAGGCCTTTGGCCTCGCGCACCAGCAGAACGCGGCCGTCGCGCCGCGGCACGACGACGCTCAAGGTCACCCGCGGGCGCGGGCGCTGCGGCCGGCGGCGCGGGAAACGCCGCTCGACGCCTGCCTGGCGCGCCGCGCAGAGTTTTTCGAGCGGGCAGACGGGGCAGCGCGGCCGCCTCGGGAGGCAAACCGTCGAGCCCAGCTCCATCAACGCCTGGTTGAAGTCGCCCGGGCGCCGCCGCGCGACCAGCCGGTCGGCGAGTGCTTGGAAGGCGGCGCGGTTGTCGGGGTCAGCGTCGCGCCGCAGAAAGACCCGCGCCAGCACGCGGGCCACGTTGCCGTCCACCACCGCCACCGGCTGCCGGTAGGCGATGCTCAAGACGGCGCGGGCGGTGTAAGCGCCGACGCCGGGAAGAGCGAGCGCCGCCTCGAGGCTTCGGGGGAAGCGGCCGCGGTGCTCGCGCACGATCTTCTTTGCCGCTTGGTGCAGGTGCCGCGCCCGCTGGTAGTAGCCGAGACCCGCCCACTGGCGCAGCACGCGCTCCAGCCGCGCCCGCGCCAGTTTCCTGACGGTGGGGAAGGACTGGACGAAGCGCTCATAGTAGGGGACGGCCACCGGCACGCGCGTCTGCTGGAGCATGATTTCCGCCAGCCAGATGCGGTAGGGGTCGCGGGTCCTCCGCCAGGGCAGGTCGCGCCGGTGGCGGTCGAACCAGCCGAGCAGCCGCTGTCGCAGCGCGCGCGTCATAATGAATCAAGGAAAACGAAGTAAGCCGAAGTCCACAGCTCCGTGGGGATGGAACCGCGGGGCTGGGCGGTGAGGATGATCTTGAAGGTCTCGGTCTCCTGCGCGAGTTGCTGGAGGAAGTTCCCGTCCGGCTGGCGGGCCGGCCCGACCAGGGCCAGGTAGCGCAGGATGTCGTAGACGATTTCTCCCGCCGGGGCCACGGGGGTCTCCCAGTCGGAGGCGTGGAACTTCATCTCCGCATCAATCTCATAGAAGTGCCAGGCCAGGCAGGCGCAGAAGCTGACGGCGCGCTCGAAGCGCTCGAGAGCTTCGGCGCTGTCCGAGCCGGCCGGGAGGTAAGAGTCGAAGACCAGCTCGACGCGGCGCTCGTCTTCGCGGGTGAACTCGCGGACTTTCAGGGCCTGGGCCTTGGCGGTGGCTTTCCAGTCCACGGCGCGGGCGCTGTCGCTCGACTGGTAGTCGCGGATGGAGTAGAGGTCGTGCCCGCGGCCGCGGTAGAAGCTCTCGAGCTCGCCGCTGATGAGCGGCAGGATTTCGTAAAATTCCTCGGTGGGCTCGACCGGCGGGTAGACGACGAGCTCGTTGGCCGCTTCCAGCTGGCGGGTCTTGATGAGGAAGCCGAAGGGGAAGCGGCTGGTCACCTGGAAACCCTTCTGCGCGTAACGCCCGCGGCGGGGGAAGAGCAGCTCGACCGGCTGACTGGCGTGCCGGTTGCGCGGGATGTAGGGGAAATAAACCGGCTCGCGCAGGATGCGGGTGGCGGGGAACATGAACGGGACGCCGGTGCCACCCTTTCCTTTCTTTTTCTCCTTTTGTCCTTGTGGCACGGGCGCCTGCCCTGAGAGAAGCCGAAGGGTCTCGCCCGTGGATTCGCCCGTTACGGTGAGGGAAAACGACGGCAGCGTCAGCTTCCGGTTCTCGAGGGAGAGCGAGGCAAGCACCGGCTGCTTGGCAAAGACGTGGTCGGGGAGGTCGAGCTTGAGCTCGACCCCGGTGAGCACGATGCGCGAGAGCACGCCGGACATGAGGATGCCCGCCAGCAGGCTGGCCACGATGATGAACAGCAGGTTGTTGCCGGTGTTGAGCGCGGCCAGGGCGATGACCACGGTGGCGATGGAGTAGATGGCGCCTTCGCGGGTGAACTTGTAATCCAGCTCGAAGAAGAGCCAGCGCAGCGGCGTGGTGCGGGCCATGGCCGGCACGTACTTGACGGCGACGTAGATGGCGAGCACAAAGGCGGCCCAGGAGAGGAACCATCCCGAAATGATGAGCGTCCAGTTGGGGAGGCGCGTGGAGTAGCCGCGGTCGCGCAGGGCCGAGCCGTTCAGCACCAGCACCAGGGCGATGACCAGCCAGATCATCGC
>MEKM01000128.1:5603-6859 GCA_001766965.1 Acidobacteria bacterium RIFCSPHIGHO2_01_FULL_67_28
ACCAGCCAGATCATCGCCTTGACGAAGTTGCGCGCGCCCTCCCACTGCTGCTCCTCGCGGCTGCGGACGTAGGCTTCGAGCGCCGGATGCAGCCGGGCGAGTCGCAGAACCAGGGCGCGCATGGTCGGCCTGCCTAGAGCGGGACTTCGGTCGAGTCGAGGATCTCCTGGAGGACGGCTTCGGCCTGGTCGGCCTTGCGCAGCGTGGAGGCGTAGCGCGTGCTGACCACGGCGCGGTGGGCGAAGACGGGGATGACCAGGCGCTTGAAGTCGTCGGGGACGCAGTAGTCGCGGCCCTCGACAAAAGCCATAGCCTGGGCGGCGCGGTGGAGCATCATCGCCCCGCGCGGACTGACCCCGAGCGCCAGGTGCTCGCTCGCCCGCGTGCGGTTGACGATGGCCAGGGCGTAGTCGAGCAGCGCCTCCTCCACCCGCACCCGCCGCACCTGCTCCTGCAGCTCGTGCACTTCTTCGGCCGGCATCACCGCGCGCAGCTTTTCGAGCGCCTGCTGCGGGTCGTTTTCCGTGCGCAGGATTTCTTTTTCGCTCTTCGCTTCCGGGTAGCCCATGCGGATGCGCAGCAGGAAGCGGTCGAGCTGCGACTCGGGCAGCGGATAGGTGCCGTGGTGCTCGATGGGATTCTGCGTGGCCAGCACGAGGAAGGGCCGGGGCAGGGGATAGGTGCGGTCGTCCACCGTCACCTGCTGCTCGTTCATCGCCTCGAGCAGCGCCGACTGGGTCTTGGGCGTGGTGCGGTTGATTTCATCGGCCAGCACCACGTTGGCGAAGACCGGGCCTTGCTTGAACTGGAAAGTCTGCTCGCGCTGGTTGTAGACCGAGATGCCGATGACGTCGCTCGGGAGCAGGTCGGAGGTGAACTGGATGCGCTGGAAGCTGCAGTTGAGGCAGCGGGCCAGCGCCCGCGCCAGCATGGTCTTGCCCACGCCGGGGACGTCTTCGATGAGGATGTGCCCGCGCGCCAGCAGCCCCACCAGCGCCAGGCGGATGACGTCGTCCTTGCCGCGGATGACCGTGGCAATCGCCCGCTGCAGCTCGGCCAGTTGCCCTGTCCGGAGCGCCCGCGAAGGAGTGCCTGTTTGCGTGTGGTCCATCGGCCCCTTGTTGATCCCTCGGAACTCGCCTACAATTCCCTCAGTGGGGCAGACACTCTTGTCTGCCGCCTGTGGGCGCTTAGCTCAGCGGTGGAGCGCTCCCCTCACACGGGAGAGGCCGAAGGTTCGAATCCTTCAGCGCCCA
>MEKM01000129.1:0-5812 GCA_001766965.1 Acidobacteria bacterium RIFCSPHIGHO2_01_FULL_67_28
CTCTTCCTCCCTTGGTGAGTTGCCCCTCCGGCCGGCGCCTTCACTCGGCCGGGTTCACTCTCTTGCTTCGATGCCGCACCGCGGCGCGGGGTTTCTCCCCGCGGCCGGCGTGTGACGGTCGTCGTTGACTCCGTACCACCTCGATAATAACATCGGAGGTCACTCCGACTCTCGCGGGGTTTTGCGGCAACGTAGCTGCTAATGAGCGAAGCAACGCCAGGCACAAATGAGCGCCGCCAGAAACCCGCGCCCGGGCGGCGCACGCTGCTCGGGTTTCTTCTGGGCTCGAGCCTGCTGGCCTCGCTGGCCTCCATCATCTATCCCATCCTGAACTTCATCCTGCCGCCCCCGACCGGGGAGGTGGACACCGACACGGTGGTGGCGGGGCGGGCCGACGAGCTCGCGCCCAACAGCGGCAAAATCTTCCGCTTCGGCAGCCGCCCGGGGATTCTCGTGCGCACGCCGGCCGGCGACTATTGCGCCTTCAGCGCCACCTGCACCCACCTCGAATGCACCGTGCAGTACCGCGGGCGCGAGCACGACATCTGGTGCGCCTGCCACAACGGCGTCTACGACCTGCAAGGCCGCAACGTCAGCGGGCCGCCGCCGCGCCCGCTGGAAGTCTACGACGTGCACGTGCAGGGCGAGGACGTGGTGGTCGCGCGCCGCGGGCGGAGCTAGTCGCATGCCGTCGCTGCTCGAGCCGCTCCGCCGCTGGTACCAAGAACGCTTCGGCGATTTCTTTTCCCACCTGGTTGAGAAAAAAAAGGTCCCCCGCCACGGGCACACCCTCTGGTACTACCTGGGCGGGATGACCTTGTTCCTGTATTTCATCCAGGTGGCCACCGGCATCCTGCTGCTGCTCTACTACCGGCCCTCGCCCGGCGAAGCCTTCGAGAGCGTGCAGTTCATCATGACCAGGGTGCGCTTCGGCTGGCTGATCCGCGGGCTGCACGCCTGGGCGGGCAACCTGCTCATCCTCACCGCCATGCTGCACATGTTCTCGACCTACTTCCTCAAGGCCTACCGGCCGCCGCGGGAGCTGACCTGGGTGAGCGGCTGCCTGCTTTTTTTCCTTTTTCTCGGCTTCGGCTTCAGCGGATACCTGCTGCCGTGGAACGAGCTGGCCTTCTTCGCCACCAAAGTCGGCACCGAGATGATGGCGGCGGTGCCGGTGATCGGCCACTGGATGCTCACCGTCTTCCGCGGCGGCGAGCAGGTGACCGGCGCGACCCTGACGCGCTTCTTCGGCTTCCACGTGGCCATCCTGCCGCTGCTCACCACGGCGGTGCTGGCGAATCACCTTTTCTTCGTGCAGCACTTCGGCATGAGCGTGCCGCCGGCGGTCGAGCGCAGCGGCGAGACGCGGGCGCCGATGCCCTTCTTCCCGAACTTCCTTCTGCGCGACCTCATCGGCTGGTACATCGCCCTGGGCGTGCTGGCGGCGCTGGCGGCCTTCGACCCCTGGGAGCTCGGCGTCAAAGCCGACCCGTTCGCGCCCACGCCCGCCGGCATCCGCCCGGAGTGGTACTTCCTTTTCATGTTTCAAACGCTGAAGCTGCTGCCGGCGAAGCTGCTGTGGATCGAGGGCGAGCAGTTCGGGGTGCTGGTGTTCGGGGCTGCGGCCACGCTCTGGGTGCTGGTGCCGTTTCTCGACCGCAACCCCGAGGGGCGCAGCGGGAAGCTCTTCACCTTCGCCGGCGTGGCCATCGTAATCTACATCGTGGCGATGTCGCTCTGGGGCTGGATGGGCTAGCGATGCGCGCGCCTTTCACGCTCCTCCTGGCGCTCGTCGTCGTCGGCGGCGCGCCGCTGGCAGCGCAGGAGAAGCCGCGGCCCCAGCCCACCGACTCCTGCTCCGACTGCCACACCGTGCTCGAGCATGAGCCCGCCAAGAAGTACCTCGAGGACATTCACCGCGCCCGCGGGCTCACCTGCGCCGCCTGCCACGGGGGCGACCCGACGGCCGAAGACATGCCGGACGCCATGAGCCCGGCCCGGGGGTACCGCGGCGTCCCGAAACGCTCGGAGATTCCCCAGTTGTGCGCCCGGTGCCACTCCGACGCCGCCTTCATGCGCGCCTACAACCCCTCGCTGCGCACCGACCAGTCGGCGCAGTACTGGACGAGCGTGCACGGGCGGCGCCTCGGCCAGGGCGACCCCCGCGTCGCCGTCTGCACCGACTGCCACAGCGTGCACGACATCCGACCCGCCTCGAGCCCGCTGTCGAGCGTCTATCCCCCGAATATCCCGCAGACGTGCGGCCGCTGCCACGCTGACGCCGAGCGGATGAAGCCCTACAAGATTGCCACCGACCAGTTGGCGGGCTACCAGGCCAGCGTCCACTACCAGAAGCTCACCGGGGGCGACCTGTCGTCGCCCACCTGCGCCACCTGCCACGGCAACCACGGCGCCGCCCCGCCGGGCGTGGCTTCGGTCGAGCGCGTCTGCGGCACCTGCCACGTCTTCCAGGAGCAGCTCTTCGACCAGAGCCCGCACCGGCGCGCCTGGGAGCCGCTGGGGCTGCCCGCCTGCTCCACCTGCCACAGCAACCACCGCATCGAAGCCACCGGCGACTTCCTCGTGGGCACCGGCGACCGCGCCGTCTGCGTCACCTGTCATACCGAAGGCGACAACGGCTGGACGGCAGCGCGCGATATGAACACCAAGCTCGCCGAGCTTGATGCTGCGCTCGGGCAAGCTTCCGGGTTGCTTGGCCGCGCCGAGCGCGCCGGGGTGGACGTGAGCGAAGGCCGGCTGACCGAAGCCGGCGCCCGCGAAAAACTCATCAAAGCCCGCGTGGACGTCCACGCCTTCAACGCCCAGCGCGTGGAAGAGACGGTCGGCGAAGGCATGAAGATCACGGCCGAGGTCCAGGCGGCCGGCAACGAAGCCCTGGCCGAGCTCGCTTTCCGCCGCAAAGGCCTGGGATTGTCGCTCCTGGCTATCGCCTTCGTCGTCTTGAGCCTCTGGCTCCTCCTCCGCCACCTCGAACGCCCCACTCCCTAGGGGTGCCCCGCCCTTCCGCTTTGTGAAGCGTGGAGGCTTCCCTCGGCCCCGAAGGCGAAATGCGTCCACAACGCGTTGCAGACGCATTTCCGGGCCTGCCTGCAGCAGGCAGGCAAACCAGGAGCAGGCGCGGCGGCCGGTTAGGGTCTTACTTGTGGCACAGGCCTCTGGCCTGTGAACACCGGCGGGACCCTTCGGCTCCGCTCAGGGCAGGCGCCGGTGCCACCTATCCTTTGGGCTTTTTTCCGCAGCGCTGGGAGTTCTAGCCCCGCCGCGTTTCTCGACACGGCGCGCTTCCCTCTGGTCAGGCCTCTAACTCCTTTGTTTCCGCAAAGAAGAGAGCTGCCCCGCGGCCTTCGGTTTGGCAGCGCAGATGCCCTAGCCGAGGGCAAATGAAAGGGAGAAGGGCGGCCAGGGCTATGACACTGCCAAACCTCCACACCCGACGCCTCACTCGGTTTGGTTGCCTGGTTTGCTCTCTCGTTTCTCGCAGTGGTTTTGCGGAAGTAGAGGTTGCTCCCCTAAGGCCGGCGGCGACGGAGGTTCGCCCATGAACCAAGAATTCGTGCCGCGCCTGGTCTTCTGGGAGTTGACAACGGGATGCAACCTGCGCTGCGTCCATTGTCGCGCCACCGCTCAAGAGCTTGCCTCACCCTATGACCTGTCGACGCCCGACGCCCTGAAGGTCATCGAGCAAGTCTCCAGCGTTTCCCACCCGATACTCATCTTGAGCGGTGGCGAACCTCTCTTCCGCAAAGATTTGTTTCAGTTGGCTGCCTACGCGGTGGAGCGCGGGCTGCTGGTGGCCCTGGCCACGAACGGGACGCTCATCACGCCCGCGGTGGCCGGCGAGATCCGCTCGGCCGGCGTCCGGCGCGTCGCCATCAGCTTCGACGGCGCCGACGCCGAAACCCACGACCGCTTCCGCGGCATCCCCGGAGCGTTCGAGGCCGCCCGGCGCGGTTTGAAGAACGTCCAGGACGCCGGGCTCTCGACCCAAATCAACACCACCATCGCCCGGCACAACGCCCACCAGCTGCCGCAAATCCTCGAGATGGCGCTCGCGCTGGGCGTGGACGCCCTGCACACCTTCCTGCTGGTGCCGGTGGGCTGCGGCGTGAACATCGCCGACGAGCAGATGGTGCCGGCGGCGGAGTACGAAAAGATTCTGCACTGGTTCTACGACCGGGAGCGCGAAGGGCGGCTGGAGCTGAAGGCCACCTGCGCTCCCCATTATTTCCGGGTTCGGAAGCAACGCGAAGTCAATGAGCGGCGCGCGGCCCAAGCCCAGATGGACGCCCCCCATCCTGGCGCCCTTGGCGCGGACCTCAAGTCGCGCGCCGCTCACCCTTCCCGTCACCCGCAGATGGCGGCGGTCACCAAAGGCTGCCTCGCCGGCAGCGCCGTCTGCTTCATCTCCCACCGCGGTGAAGTGTTCCCCTGCGGCTACCTGCCGGTGAAAGCCGGCGACCTGCGCACCGAGAGCTTCGCCGAAATCTGGGAGAGTTCGCCCGTCTTCGCCGCCCTGCGCAACCCCGACAACTTGAAGGGCAAGTGCGGCGCCTGCGAGTTCCGCCGGATTTGCCTGGGCTGCCGCGCCCGCGCCTTCGCGGCCACGGGCGACTATCTCGACGAAGAACCGTTCTGCGCCTACCAGCCGCGCCCCACCCGGCCGGTGGCGGCCGCGCCCGGCGATCCCCGCGGCAACGGCCACGGGAAGCTGGAGACGGGGGTGGTAGTGTGAAGACGGCCGAACTGACGCGGGAAGACTGGCTGGCGCAGCTCGAAGCCGGCACCTGCGTCACCCACTTCGAGCCGCGGCCCCTGGCGCCGGAGACCCTGGAGCACATCCTCGCGGCCGGCTGCCAGACGGCGCTCCCCTGGAACCTCCAGCCCTGGCAGTTCGTGCTGGTGACCGAAGCCGGGGCGCGGGAAAAACTCCTGCAGCACTGCGTGGACCCCGGCCCGGCGGCCACCGCCCCGGCGCTCGTCATCGCCCTGGGCGACCCGGGCGCCTGGAAGCAGGCCCCGGCGCGGCTGTCCGAGATGGTCATCGCCAGCAGCCTGGAGCCGGGCAGCGAGGCGCGGCACTTGAGCCGCATCCGCCAGCAATGGGGGACGGGCGACACCGCGCGCGTCTTCGCCATTGCCCAGACCCATGCCGCCCTCCAGCAGATGCGCCTGGTGGCGCTGGCCCTGGGGGTGGCGAGCTGCTGGATCGGAGAGTTTGACGCCGCCGGCATCGCAGACGACTTCCACATCCCGGCCTCGGTACTGGTGGTGACGGTGCTCGGGCTCGGCTACTGCGCCGGACGGGCCGTGCTGCCGCGGCCTTCGCTCGCCCGCGCCGTTTTTGCCGAAGCCTACGGCCTGCCCTGGCGCCGCCCGGACGACGACAAGGAGAACTAAGCGCAGCGATGCACGGCCGAGAAATTCTGGAGAACCTGCTCAAGGAGCACGCCGGCCTGCGCGAGCGCCTGCGGGAGTGGGAGGCGGCGCTGAACCAGGCCAGCGGCTCCAGCTACGCCCAGTGCCAGCACGCCGTCGGCGTCCTGCGCGAGCTCTGCCAGGTCTTCGAGCACGAGCTCCGGCACCACATCCGCGAAGAGGAGACCGTGCTCTACCCCACCGTCGAATACAAGCTGCCGCGCCTGCGCGGCCTGGTGGGCGAGCTGCGCGACGAGCACGACGTCTTCCGGCAGGCTTTCGACGAGTTCCGCCGCGAGCTCCTCCACTTCAACGCCACCGGCGAGCTCCGCCAGCTGCTGCCCCTGGGGCGCGACCTGGTCCGCCTCCTGCGCCA
>MEKM01000129.1:5894-7572 GCA_001766965.1 Acidobacteria bacterium RIFCSPHIGHO2_01_FULL_67_28
CTCTACGCCGACTCCGAGGTCGCATAAGACCCTCGGCGCTGACGGCGGACGTCAATCCTGAAATCAATATCAGAATTTTCTTGACCGAGGTTTACTCGAGCGTTGATAATCACCGCACCGCAGAGCCGCCGCTTTGGTAGGGAAAGTGCAGTCCTATCCGCCGAATCGAGGAGAGACACCATGCCACACTCGAAGAGTGGGTGGAAAGCCGCGACTGTAGGGCTATTCTTGCTGGCATTTGCCGCAAGCGCGGCGTTGCTGGGCACAGCAGAGCCGCGAGGCAAACTGTCCCCTGCCCGTTCCGGGAAGGCGACGCCGGCAGCCAGCGTCGCACAGCAGGCGGGGGACTACGCGGGGGGTGACGCCTGCTTTGCCTGCCACGACATCGAAGCGGCCTTCAAGAAGAACCCTCACTACAAGAGCTGGAGCGACACGGCCAAGCCCTGGAGCGAGCGGGGCTGCGAGACCTGCCACGGCGCCGGCCAGGGCCACATCGACGGCGGCGGCGACGTCGAGAAGATCTTCAATTTCAAGAAAGTCAGCGCGCAAAAGATCAGCGACACCTGCCTGGACTGCCACCTGAAGCAGGAGGAGCGGTCGAACTTCCTCGCCAGCGAGCACGGGCTGAACAGCGTGGCCTGCACCGAGTGCCACAGCGTCCACGCCCCCAAGGTCGAGCAAGCCCTGCTCAAGGGCCGCACGCCGGCGCTCTGCTACGACTGTCACGGGGAAGTGCGGGCCGAGTTCAACAAGCCTTATCACCACAAGGTGAACGAAGGGATGATGAGCTGCGCCGACTGCCACAACCAGCACGGCGGCTTCAACCTGCGCCAGACGCGGGACACGACCGGGACCGACATGGTCTGCTTCAAGTGCCACGCCGACAAGCAGGGACCGTTCGTCTTCGAGCACGCCCCGGTGAAGCTGGAAGGCTGCACGCTTTGCCACCAGCCGCACGGCTCGGTGAACCCCCGGCAGCTGAAGCGGGCCCAGATGAACAACCTCTGCATGGAGTGCCACACCAACACCGCGCGCATCAACCTGCCGGGCGTGCCCAGCTTCCACAGCCAGACCAACGCCCGCTACACCAATTGCCTGACTTGCCACGTCAACATCCACGGCTCGAACCTTAGCCCAGTGTTCTTTGAGTGAGGGAGCCCATGCGTACCCGAATCCTCTTTGTGCTGGTCGGTATCCTGCTTCTGCTGCCCGGGGCGGCCGGCGCCCAGCAGACACAGAACCGCTCCGTGGTGGAGATTTTGCCCGTGGGGCCGCCGCCGGCCGAGCTGCCGCCGCGCACCTATGGGCTCTATGATTTCCACACCACACTGGAGATCGGCGGCCAGGTCGCCAACATCCACGGCAACAACGAGGTGTACCGCAGCCAGCTGAACTACTCCGACGGCTTCCGTCTCTTCGGCTTGAACTTCGAAGGCAAGGCCAAGGACCCCGGCGCCTTTTTCACCCGCATGTACCTGCGGGGTGCCGGCTGGGGCGGCGACCCCTACAACTGGGCGTACTACGGGTTGAGCAAGGACCGCTGGTTCGACTTCAAAGCCAGCTACGTCCGCAGCGACTACTTCTTCCAGTACCCCGGCTACACCCGGGACCAGCACCGCAACGACCAGGAGCGCCGCCGTCAGAGCTATGAGCTGACGCTCTTTCCCCAGCGGCCCCT
>MEKM01000130.1:0-4754 GCA_001766965.1 Acidobacteria bacterium RIFCSPHIGHO2_01_FULL_67_28
GACTTCCTGCTCGAGCGGCGCACCGGCAGAATCTACATCAACGAGCTCAACACCATCCCCGGCTTCACCGCCATCAGCATGTACCCCAAGCTGTGGGAGGCGAGCGGCGTTCCGTATCCGGAGCTGCTCGACCGCCTCATCGAGCTCGCCCTCGCGCGCCACCGGGAAAAGAGCCACACCCGCTTCGGCATCGAGCTGCCCCAGAAGCGCGGCGGCGTGCTCAAAGAATAGCCGCCGGATTTACACGCCCGTCGCCGATTTGCTAGGCTGGTAGTGCAATGGCCAGCCTCTCGCTGCTCGAAGCCGAAGCCCCGCGGGCGCCCAGCCCCTGGCCGCTGCGCGTGGCCGCGGTGGTCGCCATCCTAGCGGTCAGCGGCGTCGTCCTCTACTGGCAGTTCCGCTACTACCCGGAGAAGAAAGCGGTCGAGCATTTCATGGAGGCGCTCCAGGCGGGCGATTACCAAGCCGCCTACCGCCTCTGGAACCCCCCGACCTCCTACACCTACGCGGACTTTCTCGAAGACTGGGGCGAGACCACGCCCATGGGCCGCGTCCACAGCTACGAGATTGTCGACGTCGAGCCCAAGCAGCCGGTGGAAGTGGCCCTGCCCAACAAGCCCACCATGCGCGTGGCCGGGGATAGCTCCGGGATCGTCGTGCGGGTGCGCGTCAACGGCCGGCTCGAGCCGGTGCGCATCTGGGTGGAGAAGAAAGACAAGAGCCTCGGCTTCCCGCCCTTCTAGCCTGGCTTGAGGTGCCAGGATGGCACCTCAAGTCTTCGAAGCTTTACTCACTGCGAGCGCCGAGAGCAGTTCCTGCGGCGTGCAGACGGCGGTGCCGAGGCGTCCCACCACCACGCCGGCGGCGGCGTTCGCCAGGCGGGCCGCGTCCCCGGAGGGCGCGCCGGACACCAGAGCCAGCGTCAGCGTGGCCATCACCGTGTCGCCGGCGCCGGTGACGTCGAACACTTCCCAGGGCCGCCCCGCCCGAACCGCCTCGAAGCGTTGCGCCTGGTCCCGGTCCCGCACCCACATGCCGGCGCCGCCGCGGGTGATGACCAGCGTCTGGCAGCGGAAGCGGGCCATCAGGTGGCGCCCCACCAGCTCCAGGGACTTCTCGGTGGTGATGGCCACGCCGGAAACTTCTTCCGCCCGGCGCTGGTTGACCAGCAGCAAGCGCAGCTCGCCCTCGAGCGGACGCGCTTTCTTCAAGTCCATGAACACCGGCACCTCGTGCCGCGCCGCCAGGGCCAGCAGCCGGGCGAGAACAGCCTCGGTGAGAACGCCCTTGTCATAGTCGGAGAGAATCACACCGTCGAGCCGGGGCAGGGCCCGCTCCAGCAGAGCCACCAGGCGGCGTTCCACTTCCGGGCTGACCGGCACGGCGGCCTCGCGGTCGAACCGGACCAGGTGCTGATGCCCGGCAATGACGCGGATTTTTTCGGTGGTGGGCCGCTTGGGATCGTCGAGAACGCCTCGAGCCACAATCCTTCTGCGACTCAATTCCTTTCGCAGCGCCCGTCCGGCAGCGTCCTTCCCCACTACACCGAACATCATCGCCCGGGCGGTCAGGGCTGCCAGGTTGGCGGCCACGTTGCCGGCCCCGCCCGGATGCAGCGTCTCCGGCTGGTTCACCTCGACCACCGGCACCGGCGCTTCGGGCGAGATGCGGCTGACGCTGCCGCGGATGAAGCGGTCGAGCATCAGGTCGCCTACCACCGCGATGCGCTGGCCGCGGAACCGCCGGACCAGTGCGCGCAGACGATTGGACGAGGCCGCCATCACGCCACCGACGAGGGCACAGGCGTGAGCACGCGCTCCACCGCCGCCTGCGCCTGCTCCAGCGTAATCGAGAGGATGCACTCCGGCTGCGCGAAGGCGTAGCAGCGGTCGCCCCGGCAGGGGTTGCAGGCGTAGTAGTTCTGCACCAGGGCGTGCGCGGCCCGCCAGGGACTCCAGGCGCTCGCGTCCGACGAGCCGAAGAGCACCACGAGCGGCCTCGCGAGCGCGGCGGCGATGTGCGTGGGCCCGCTGTCGCTCCCGACAAACAACGCGGCGCCCTCGACGGCGGCCACGAGCTCCGGCACCGTCAGCGGGTCGAGCCGCACCAGCGGCTTGCCGCAGGCGCGGGCGACGGCGTCGAGCTTCGCTCCTTCCCCCGGCCCGCAGGTGAAGACCGGCGCCAGGCCGTGCTGCTGCTCGAGGAAGCGCGCCAGGGCGGCGTAGCGCTCGAAGGGCCACTCCTTGGTGAAGAAGTTTGCGGCCGGATGCAGCAGGGCGTAGCGCGTCCCCGGGCGCACGCCGCGCGCCGCCAGCTTCTGCGCGACACCCTCCCGGGCCGCCGGCTGCGGGAAGATTTGCATCGGAGGAATCTCGCCCTGCGGCAGGCCAGCGGCGTAGAAGGGAGCAATGAGGTTTTCGACGGCATGGAGGCGGTCGCGCCCGAGAACGGTCCGCGGGTCGGCCAGCAGCGTGTAGGCAAAACGATAACGGAAGTGGCTGGAGCCGACGCGGTGAGGCGCGCCGCTCAACCCGGCGAGCAGCGCGCTCAAGGTGCCGCCGTGCAGGTTGAAGCAGGCGGCGAACCGGCGCCGGCGCAGCGCCGCCGCCGCTTGGACAACGCGCAGCGGGCCGCCGGGCCCGTCGGGGTCGAGCTCGATGATCTCCTCCAGGTCGGGGTTCCCCGCCAGGATGGGGGCGAAGCGCGAGTACAGCAGCGCGGAGAGGCAGAGGTCGGGCCGCCAGGCTTTCAGCGCCCGCAGCGCCGGCGTCAGGAGCAGCGCGTCGCCGAGCGAGCGCAAGCGCACGACCAGCACCCGCGCGCCCGCGGGCAGCTCCGGCAGGAAAGCGGTCGAAGGCGAAGACATCGTCGGCTAGGGCTCGCGGTGGGCTTCGTCCACCAGCATCACCGGGATGCCGTCCTGGATGGGATAGACGCGGCGGCAGGTGGCGCAGCGCAAGCCTTTCTGGTCCGCGGTCGGCTGCACCGGGGTCTTGCACTCCGGGCAGACCAGGATTTTCAGCAATTCCGGATCAATCGCCATGCGCATCCCCTCGCAGTCATCAACTCGGCGCACTCTAACATCCCGCCACCCGCTTTGGCAACGCGGCCCCGACAGTCTTTCGGGCCTGTGCTAAGATGGAAGTTGCGAGCAGGCCCGGAGGAGACCAGTGTGTCGGCACGCATCCTGAACGGAACCGAACTCGGCCAGCAGATCCGCGCCGAGCTGCGGCAGCAAGTCGAGGAGTTGAAGCAGGCCGGCGTCACCCCCGGCCTGGCGGCCGTGCTGGTGGGCGAGAACCCCGCCTCGCACATCTACGTCCGCAACAAGATCCGCGCCTGCGAAGAGCTGGGGCTCTACAGCGAGCGGCACACCCCTCCGGCCACCACGACCACCGCGGAGCTCCTGGCGCTCATTGACGATCTGAACCGGCGGCCGGAGATTGACGGCATCCTGGTGCAGCTGCCGCTGCCCGCGCAGGTGGACACGCAGCGCGTCCTGCAGGCGGTCGACCCCGCCAAGGACGTGGACGGCTTCCACCCGATGAACGTCGGGGCGCTCGTGGCGAACCGGCCCGCCCTGCGCCCCTGCACGCCCGCGGGGGTGATGGAGCTGCTGGCGCGCAACGGCATCGCGCTCAAGGGCGCGCGCGCCGTGGTCGTCGGCCGGAGCGACATCGTGGGCAAGCCCCTGGCCCTGCTGCTGCTCCACCAGCACGCCACCGTAACCGTCTGCCACAGCCGCACCCGCGACCTCCCCGGCGTGGCCCGCGAAGCGGACATTCTGGTGGCGGCCATGGGCAAGGCGGCGTTCGTCACCCCTGACTTCGTCCGCCCGGGCGCCACCGTGATTGACGTCGGCATCAACCGCATCGAAGACGCCGCCACCGCCGAGAAGCTTTTCGCCCGCCACCCGGCGAAGCTCGAGGAGTTCCGCCGCAAGGGCAACGTGCTCGTCGGCGACGTCCACCCGGACGTCGTCGAAGTCGCCGGAGCCTTGACGCCGGTGCCCGGCGGGGTGGGCCCGCTGACCATCGCCCTGCTGATGGTGAACACCGTACAGGCGGCGCGGCAGCGGCGCGGAGTGGCCAACCGCGTCGAGGCAGTGCGCTAACCCTCCGTATGCTCAAGGTCGGCCTCACCGGCGGCATCGCCTCCGGCAAGACCACGGTGGCGAAGATGCTCGCCGCCCGCGGTTGCCGCATCCTTGACGCCGACCGCATCGCCCACCAGTTGATGGCCCCCGGTCAGCCCGCCTATGAAGAAATCATCCGCGCCTTCGGTCGCGGCATTCTCGACGCTAGGGGCGCGATTGACCGCAAGCGCCTGGGAGAAATCATCTTCGCCGACGCCGCCCGCCGCGCGGAGCTCAACCGCATCCTGCATCCGCGGGTCATCGCCGAAATCGAAAAGGAGTTCGCGCGCCTCGCCGCCGCCGAGCCGGAGGCCATCGCGGTGGTGGAGGCGGCGCTGCTGGTCGAGGCCGGCTACCACCCGCAGCTCGACAAGCTCGTCGTCACCGTCTGCTCCCGCGAGCAGCAGCTCGAGCGTCTGATGAAGATGACAGGGCTCGCGCGCGCGCCGGCCGAGCAGCGCCTGGCGGCTCAGCTCCCGCTCGAGGAAAAGCGCTGCCACGCCGACTATGAGATTGACTGCTCGGGCACGCTCGCTGGCACGGAGCGGCAGGTGGAAAAGCTGGTCGAGGAGCTGCGCCGGCTGGCCCGTGGGGCGGCAAAAGGCTAAGGGTTTCGTTT
>MEKM01000130.1:4820-4993 GCA_001766965.1 Acidobacteria bacterium RIFCSPHIGHO2_01_FULL_67_28
CGGGCTACTGGGCGGGAACGCGGGCGCCGGCGCCGCCGCTGCCCGAGCCCTCGCTCGCTTCGCGCCCGGCGGACGCCGCCACCCAAGCGCCGCTCGCCGCCCTGGCCCCTGCGCCGCCGGCGAACTTGAGCGAGGACGAGCGCAACAGCGTCGCGCTCTACCAGCAGGCGGCG
>MEKM01000130.1:5020-5117 GCA_001766965.1 Acidobacteria bacterium RIFCSPHIGHO2_01_FULL_67_28
GCGGTGGAGATGGACTTTTTCTACGGGATGATCCCGGTGGAAGGCTCGGGCTCGGGGTTCCTGATCGATCAGGAAGGCCACGTGGTGACGAACTACC
>MEKM01000131.1:0-1469 GCA_001766965.1 Acidobacteria bacterium RIFCSPHIGHO2_01_FULL_67_28
TAGAACCCCTCGCTGACGAGGAAGCTCTTCTTCTGCTCGAGCGAGTAGAGGTAGACGGAGTCCTTGAGGCCAGCGCCGGTCTTGGAGTAGGCCACCCAGCGGCTGTCGGGCGACCAGGCGCCGCCGCCGAACTCCTCATACTCGCCGGTGTCGATCAAGACCGGCTTCTTGTCGTCGATGTCCACGGTCCAGAGCTGGAGCTTCTTGTCCCAGTAGAGAAGTTTCTTGCCATCGGGCGACCAGACGGGCCCGAAGCGATAGTAGCGGCCGTCGGAAGTGATGCGGACTTCGTCCCCGCCCTTCTGCGGGCGCAGATAGATCTCGTACTCGCCGCTGCGGTCGGAGAGGTAGGCCACCCACTTGCCGTCGGGCGACCAGGCCGGATTCAACTCGTGCACGCCGGGCGAATCGGTCAGGTTGCGCGGGCTACCGTGCTCGACCGGCAGGGTGAAGATGTCGCCGCGGGCTTCAAACAGCGCCCGCGCGGCGCCGGGGGAGAGGTTGTAAGTGCCGATGGCTTCCCCGACCGACTTGATCTCCGGCCGGGCGACGATGAGGTCGCTCGCCACCGAGACCGGCACGGGGCGGGTCTGTTCGCTCTTGAGGTCGAAGGCATAGAGCAGTCCGCCGTTCTCGAAAACGATGGTGTCGCCGCCCAGGCTGGGCCACTTGACGTCGTACTCCTTGTAGTTGGTCAGCTTGCGGGTCTGCTTCGTCCCGAGGTCGTAGCGGAAGAGGTTCATCACGGCGTCGCGGTCGGAGATGAAATAGATGGCGTTGCCGTGCCACATGGGGAACATGTCGCTGGCGTTCACCCAGGGCAACTCTTCGTAGGTCAGGTTCTTCAGGTCGAAGATGCCGATGTGTTGGGTCCAGCCGCCGCGGTAGCGCTTCCAGGTGCGGAACTCGGTGGCCCACTGGTTGTAGGCGATGCGCTGGCCGTCGGGCGAAAAACTGGTGAGGCCGCCGCGGTGCACCGGCAGCGTCTCCGGCAGGCCGCCTTCGACCGGCACCAGGAACAGCCGCTGAAAGCGCTGGGTCCAGCTGGCGCGCCCGGAGCGGAAGAGGATCTTCTTGCCGTCCGGAGCCCAGCCGAGCACGGAATCGCTCGCGGGGTGGAAGGTCAGCCGGCGCGGCTCGCCGCCCTCGGCGGGCATCACGAAGACGTCGGCGTTGCCGTCGTACTCGCCAGTGAAGGCAATCCACTTGCCGTCCGGGGAGAACTTGGGAAACAGCTCATCGCCCGGATGGGCGGTGAGGCGGCGCGCTTGGCCGCCGGCGCGCGGTGTGCTCCACAGGTCCCCGGCATAGACGAAAGCCACCGCGTCCTTGGAGATGTCGGGATACCGCATTAGCCGGGTTTCCGGCGTGGTGGCGGTGGCCACCGCTCCCAGAACGAGCAGGCACACGAGCAGAACCGCGGGCAGGTGCTTCATGGTTGGCGCTCTCCTTCGACGAGCAGATCAGGC
>MEKM01000131.1:1533-7261 GCA_001766965.1 Acidobacteria bacterium RIFCSPHIGHO2_01_FULL_67_28
TATCGCACTTAGACGCGGGCCGGTGACCACCGTACTTGCTTTCGGCCGCCCCGCGGGCCACAATCGTGACTGGCAGCCCACGGGGAGGATGTCATGAAGGCAGCGACCAAAGAGAAAGAGGCCACCGCGCCCAAGGCTCCGCACAAGAGCGACTACCGCATGCGCTCGCGGATGATCCACGGTACCTTCACCACCAAGCGCTGGGACTACGACCACCACGTCATCCCGCCGCTGTCGAGCTCGACCACCTTCCGCTTGAGCTCGGTCGAGCGCGGCGCCGAGGGCTTCATTGACTTCGGCTCCGAAGAGATCCCGCTGGAGCGCAAGGTCCCCATCTACATCTACGACCGGCTGGACGAGCCCACCCGGGGGATGCTGGAGGAGAACCTGGCGGCAGCCGAGCAGGGCGAGATCTGCGTCACCTTCTCCACCGGCATGGCCGCCATTTCCGCCGCCCTCGGCGTGGTCGTCAGCCAGGGCGACGAGATCCTAGCCCACGAACAGCTCTACGGCTCCACTTACAGCCTGCTTACCAGCTGGCTCCCCCGCTACGGCATCCACACCCGCTGGTGCGACCTGCGCAAGCCCAAGTCGCTGCGCGACGTCGTCACCCCCAAGAGCCGCGTCGTCTATTTCGAGACGCCCACCAACCCCTCGCTCGAGCTCATCGACATCGCCGCCGTCCGCCACGAAGTGGAGGTCCTCAACAAGACCCGCAAGGAAAAGGACCGGCTGCTCATCATCGTCGACAACACCTTCGCCACGCCCTATTGCCAGCGGCCGCTGACCCTCGGGGCCGACCTGGTGGCCCACAGCCTGACCAAGAACATCGGCGGCTTCGGCACCGACATGGGCGGAGCCGTCATCGGGCCGCGCTCCTTCTACAATCTGCTGATGGGCTACCGCAAGGACTTCGGCGGCGTGCTCTCACCGAAGAACGCCTGGCCGATTCTCGTCTACGGGCTGCCCACGCTGGGGGCGCGGCTGGCGAACCAGCAGAAGACGGCGCTCAAGGTGGCGCAGTTCCTGGAGTCGCACCCGAAGGTCGACCGCGTTTTATATCCGGGCCTGGAGAGCTTCCCGCAGAAAGAGCTGGCGCACCGGCAGATGGTCGACTACGAGGGCAAGTTCGCCCCCGGCAGCCTGCTTTACTTCATCCTCAAGGACCAGCCCGGCTCGTCGCTGGCCGCCGACCGCCTGGTGGACTACATCGCCCAACGGGCCTACACCATCACCCTAGCGGTGAGCCTGGGGCAGTTGAAGACGCTCATCGAGAACCCCTACTCGATGACCCACTTCAACTTGCCGCCGGAAGAAAAAGAAGCCAGCGGCATCCATCCCGGCGGCATCCGCCTCTCGGTGGGGCTGGAAGACTGGCACGACTTGATTGACGACCTGCGGGCGGCGCTCGACGCCGTCTAGTAGGCCGCCGCGCCCCAGAAGCCCGGCTTGGCGTCGGCGGCCTCCAGGCCGATTTCGTAGCCGCCCGGCACGCGCTCGCCCACCCGCGCCACACGGAAGACCTGCTGCTCGCCCGAGGCCAGGTTCTCCACCGTCACTTCCGTCCCCGGCTCCAGCTTGATTTGCAGGCGCAGTTGCACGCGGGCACCCCGGGCGCTGACGTCCACGGTCGTGGTCTTCTCATCGAAGCGGGTACCGGTCCCGAGCTTCCCGCCCACCAGCACCGGGACGGCCCCCGCCTGGCGCGCTTCCCGGCGCCGCTCGCCGACAGGCTGCTCCGCCATGGGGCGTCTCTCCTGCAAGAGGTCCCGCTAGCCTAGCACAAGCCGGACGGCGGGGCGACGCTCACCCGCCCAGCAGCCGCTGCCACCAGGGGAGCTTTTTCGCCCGCGGTTTTTGCCCGGGCAGACCCAGGGCCGCGGCCAGCTCGGCGACCGCGGCGTCGTCGGCCGGCGGCAGCACGTGGAAGAAATGGGCCACCTCGCGGAACTCGGCGAAGCGGTTCAGGCAGTAGAAGCAGTTCTCGAGGTGGCGCTCCACCTCTTCGCGCTCGCGCCAAGTGAGCTGGCCGTCCACGAAGCGGACGTAGGTCTTGTCGGGGACGCAGGCCTCGCCGCGCTGCTTTTCCACGGCGGCGAACAAGGCGTCATGGTCGCGCCGCTCGAGGTCGCCGCCCGCCGCCGACCCGAGCTGCGCCGCCAGTTTTTCCCGGGCCTGCGCCACGATGGCCACAATGGTCTCCGGCTCGAACTGGAGGAAGGCGCTCAACTCCTCGGGCGAATAGCGGTGGAAGATCAGGGTCAGCATCTCGCGCTGCAGCGGCGGGAATTCCTGGAGCACCGCCCAGAAGTTCTCCGGCGTGAGCGGAGTTTCGGGCGAGCCGCCGCGGGCCGCCCGCCCCTGGGCGAGCAGAAAGTAGCAGAAGTGAAGCACAAACTCCTTCTCGTTCGTCCCCGCGAAGCTTCGCCAGAGACGCGCCTGGTCGGCCCGGGCCTCCCGAAAGATCTGTGCGAGCAGGCCGCGCTGCTCCTGCTCGGGGAAGTAATGCCGCAGGAGCTGCTTGGCCAGCGGAGCGTAGTTCTTGATGAAGTGCCGCCAGGCGGCGGGCTCGTCGGCCCGGCAGGCCTGCTGCATCCGGTGGAAGCTGAAGACGCCTTCGGTCATCGCGGTTGAGAGCGCGCGATTCTAGCAACCGGCTCGCCGGCCCACAAGCGCGGCGCAGCGAGCGGGTGGAATCTCGAGTCGAGCGGCTCGTTGCTTTCGCGTCGCCGCTCGGCTAGAATCACCGCCTATGGTGTTCAAGGTTCTCCTCGTCGTTGTCGGGCTCGCGGTGCTCTACGCTCTGGTGCGGTTCCTCCGCGCTGCCTGGCGCTTCAAGCGCCGCTTCGATGAGTTCTCCGTCGAGGCCGGCGAGCGCCTGCTCCGGCACGCCGACCAGGTGGACTCCACTCTCGAGCGCTGGCACGAGTACGACGAAGCCTACCAGGAAGCGGTGGCCCGCCTGGAGGAGGGCGAGCCCACCCACGAGCACCCGAGCCGCGGAGTTACCCTCGGCCCCGGCGGCGGCTCCCTGCGCAAACCGAACTGATCCGCTTCAGCCGTCTTCATCCTGCGCGTCATAGAGCCCGGCTTCCTGCGCCCGCGTGGTTTTCTCTCGCTCTTCCCAGCAGGCGGCGCAGAACCACAGGCCCTCGATGTTCGGGTCGGGCCGCAGATTCTCCCGGGCGCCGCACTTCTCGCAACTCGGTTTCTCCGCCATTTGTCCCGCTCAACCAGTACACTATCACGCAGCAGCCATGCCGACGCGCGAAGAAATCCTGGCCACGGAAGCCAAAGTCCTCCAGGCGATGTGCGCCGGCACCCCGGAGGGCACGGTCTGGGACCAGGGGATGCTCCTGCTCGGCGCCTACCCCTTCCAGGACGTCATCCACCAGCTCATTTTCGATACGCTCCAGGAGATCAACACCGACCTCCCCGCCGTCATCCGCCAGCAGCTCGCCGCCCGCCTCACCCGCAAGGGCTTCCCCGCCGTGGATACGGAAAAGTTCCTTGCCGCGTCGGTCCTCGCCGGAGAGGAAGCCGTCGCCTTGATGAAGAAGCTCCGGGAGTGGAGTCGGGGCGAAGTACGGCCCGACGCCACCGTGCGCTGATTCCCCAAGAATCTTGGCGGGCCACCCGAAAGGGGGTAGAATCATCCAAGAGGCAAGGGGGTGGACGATGAGGAAACGGCTCACCCTGATAGCTACCTTCGCGGCGGCCCTCGCGGCTGCTTCCCTTCCGCTGAACGCCCAGACGCCCGGCGTGTATGCGCGCGGCCTCCCCAGCAACCAACCCTCGTCTGTCGGCGCGCAGGGCTGGGTATTCGTACCCGGCTTCGGTCTGCGGCCGGTCATCCGCGAGCAGTTCGGCTGGGGCTTTGACGCCCATCACCATCACGTCCTCAACCAGCAGCCGGGCCTTTTCGGCGGCTTTTTCGGAAGGCGGTTCTTTGCCGGCGGGTTCTTCCCCTTCGGCAGTTCTGTCTCCAGCTCGACCATCGTCGTCGTGCCGCAGATCGTGCCCGTGCAGGTTCCCGTCGTAACCCAGGCTGTGCTCACCGGCCCCCAAGGCGACATCATCGTGCCGGTGGGCTTGCCGGAGAACTGGGGCCAGGTGCGCATCGTCAAGCCGAGCGTCACCGCCGAGCAGCCGCCCCTGCCGCAGCTCACTCTCATCGTCCTGAAGGACGGCGCCATCTACGCCGCCGCGGACTACTGGTTGGAGGACGGCCGCATCTTCTTCGTCACCTCTGCCGGCAAGCAGGACGCGGTGGCGGTGCGCGAGCTCGACCTCGAGTTGACCACGCGCCTCAACGCCGAGCGCCACGTCCCCTTCATCCTCCGCTCCCGCTAACCCACCTTTCTGTTTGTCATTCCGAGCGAAGCGAGGAATCTGCTTTTCTGCATTTCGGGCAATGCAGATCCCTCACCGCCAAGGCGTGCAAGGGTTCGGGATGACGAACGCGCCAATTAACGCGTGGCCGTGGGGGTTTGCGGGGCGCGGGGCTTGAGCGGCGTCCGGCCGCGGGGGTTCTTCCAGACGCCGTGGATGAGTTCGCCGCACTTCGGGCAGCGGCCGTCTTCGAGGTGTTCCTCGAGCACCGAGTGCCAGGAGCGGCGAATCAGAATTTTCCCGCAGCCGGAGCAGTAGGTGTGGGCGGCCTCGCTGAAAACGTTGCCTTCGTAAACGTAGCGGAGACCCACCTCGCGGGCGATCTTCCGCGCCCGGTCGAGCGTTTCGGGCGGGGTGCGCGGCTTGTCCATCAGCTTGAAGTCGGGGTGAAAGGCGGTGAAGTGCAGCGGCACGTCGTCGCCCAGGTTGGCCAGAATCCACTCGCAGAGCTTCTTCGTTTCCGCGGGGTCGTCGTTGAGCGTGGGGATCATCAGGTTGGTGATCTCGAACCAGACGTTCGTCTCGCGCTTGAGCCAGGTGAGCGTTTCGAGCACCGGCTGGAGGTGCGTCAGGGTAATGCGCCCGTAGAAGTTTTCGGTGAAGGCCTTGAGGTCGACGTTGGCGGCGTCGATGTGGTCGTAGATGTCGAAGAAGGCCTCGCGGGTGACGTAGCCGTTCGTCACCATCACCATGTTAATCCCTTCGCGCCGCGCCACCCGGGCGATGTCCACCACGTACTCGCCCCAGATCGTCGGCTCGTTGTAGGTGCAGGCGATCGACGGGCAGCCGTACTTTTTCGCCAGCGCCACCACCGCTTCGGCGTCGAGGTGGGTCGAGTTCACCTGGTCGGATTTCGACTTCGAGATGTCCCAGTTCTGGCAGAAGAAGCAGCCCATGTTGCAGCCGGCAGTCCCCATCGAAAAAATCTTCGTCCCCGGCAGGAAGTGGTTGAGCGGCTTTTTTTCGATGGGGTCAACCTGGATGGCGGCGGGCTGGGCGTAGCCGAGGTTGTACAGCGTGCCGCCCTGGTTCACCCGGATGAAGCAGAAGCCCGACTGCCCTTCGCCGATGTGGCAGTGCCGCGGGCAGAGGTAGCAATGGACTTTGCCGCCCGCTTCCGACTCCCACCAGCGCGCTTCTTTCGGTTTTTGGGGAACGAGCGAATCCACAACCCGTAACGTCGCCATAACGCCCTTGCCTTAGTTCTCGATTATAGCACGCTGCTCGTGCATGTACTCCTGCTCCATCTCGGCGGCCCAGCGGAGGAACTCGCGCAGGCGGCGCCGTTCGCGCCAAAGAAGACGGAAGAACTCTTGCCGGGTTAGCCGGTCGGCGT
>MEKM01000132.1 GCA_001766965.1 Acidobacteria bacterium RIFCSPHIGHO2_01_FULL_67_28
TGAAGCGCGTCCGCCAGACCGCGCGGCGCACCGCCATCAATCGCGCCGGCAAGAGTCACTTGCGCACTCAAGTCAAAAGATTCCGCCAGGCCCTCGTGGCCGGGAACCTGGCGCAGGCCCGCGAACTCCTCCAGCCCACGCTGACGCTGCTCGACCGCTCCATCCGGAAGAAGATCCTGCACCCGAACACCGCCGCCCGCACCAAGTCGCGCCTGGTGCTGCGCTACAACAGCCTGGCGAAGCAGGGTTCGGCAGCGCCGGCCGCGCGCTAACCCTTCGCTCCAGCCTCCGCGGGCCGCGGCGGGGTCAACCGCACCACCAGAGTTTCCAGCACGGCCAGCGCATCAGGCGGCGAAGACTTCAGGGCCACGTCCGCGTCCAGCAAAGCCGCCATCCCCTGGCGAAGCTCATCGGGCTCGAACTTGTGCGCGTGTCGGAGCAGCTCTTCGACGCGCGTCCGCGGGGCGTGCAGCGCCTGCGCCGCTTTCCAAGCGGGTGTGCCGCGCGGCAAGGCGCGCGCCTGGAATAGTTGCCGGTAGAGCCACGCGAGCAGTCCCACGATTCCCACGGGACTTTCTCCCGTTTCCACCAGGCGCCGCAAGCGCACCAGCGCGTCGGCCCGGCGCCGCTCGGCCAGCAGGTCGGCCATCTCAAACACGCTGAACTGCCGGGCGGGGCTGACGACGGCGGCCACATCGGCGGAGGTCACTTCGCCGCGTCCGCCCACATAGGCGCCCAGCTTCTCGAGCTCCGAGCGCAGCCGGCCCTGGTTGGTCCCGAGCACAAAAACCAGCTCTTCCGCCACCTCGCGGGGAAGGGTCAGGCCGTGCTGGCGCGCGATCTCTTCGGCGGCCTGGATGGCGCCGCTGTCGTCGGGCGAGTCGGCGGCGTGCACC
The DNA here is from genome assembly GCA_001766965.1 of Acidobacteria bacterium RIFCSPHIGHO2_01_FULL_67_28. Lineage (GTDB taxonomy): Bacteria > Acidobacteriota > Terriglobia > Acidiferrales > 2-02-FULL-67-57 > 2-02-FULL-67-57. Next base: position 897 of record MEKM01000132.1, read on the forward strand.
TGGCAGCGCTCGAGAAGCAGGCGGGCGGCGCGGGTGCGCCGGTCGAGCTTGTCGGCTTCAAAGACAAGCACCGCGTGCTCTGGCGGGGACTCCAGGTAGTCCTCCAGCCGGGCCAGCTGCTCGTCGTCGAGAGCCTCGGCGCCGTGAAGAATGAAAACCTGGGCGGGGCTGAACAGAGCCGGCGTGGCCGCCTGCGCCAGCACCTCCGCCAGCGGTGTTTCTTCCAGCGAAAAGCGCGCCACCGCCATCGCCCTCGCCTCCGCCGGCACGCGGGCGGAAATAATCTGCTCGCGCAGAACCTCGCGCAGGTAGGCGTCCTCGCCGAGGATAAGGTGGACCGGATGCGAGGAGCGGCGCGGGCGCGGCGGGCTCATGGCTCAGAAGTTTTCCAGGATGGCGCTGACCAGGGTGGCGGCAAAGTCGCGCGCCAGGCGGTCGAGGGCGGGGTTGCGCTCTTCGAAGAAGCTGTCCAGGTCGCTCGTGATCTCGTACTGCTCGCGAAAGACGTAGTTGGAGCTCGTGAACAGCAGCTTCTTGGTGCGCCGGTCGCGGAACTCCACGCTCAACCGCACCGTCACCTGCACCACCGAAGCGCGGCCGGTGCCGGGGTCGAAGATGACCGGGGCCGTGCTGGCTTCGAGCACGGTCCCGCGCAATACCGCGTCCGCCTCCTCCTCGCCGCCGACCACGCGGTAGCGCGTGCGGTGGATGAACTCCTGCATGACCGCCGTGGTTAGTCGCTGCTCCAGCCGCATCCAGGTAGTGCGGTTCTCGAAGGCCGGCACCGCGACCACCTTGAGATCGGGCGGCAGGGTGGAGCCGCGCCCGCCCACCCGGTAGCCGCACCCGGAGCCGACCAGCAGGAAAGAAAGAATTGCGAGGGCGCTACCCCGCCAGGGTTTCCGCAATGTCCACCGCCGTGCGCGCCGTCAGGCGCAGATTGTCCACTACCGTCCACAGCCAGAAGGTCGCGGGGCGCTTCTGGTCGCGCAGCACGGGCCCGACGACGATGTCGTCCCGGCCGGCGACGTCCACCGGGGCCGCCGGCGCCTCCCCCGCGCCCAGCACCGCCACTCGCTCCCCCCGCAGCGCCGCTTCCACAGCGGACACTTCCAGCGAGCTCTCCATCTCAACAAAAACCGAAAGACAGTGCGCGTGGAAGACGGGCGCCTGGAGAACGCGCAGGGCCAGGCGGTCCGCCAGGGCCGGAGCGCAGCGCTCGATTTCCCGGCGGATGGTGTCTTCGACCTCCTCCAGGTGGACACGGCTTTCGGCGCCGTAGCGCGGCAGGAGGTTGAAGGCCACCTGGGCGTCGAACACCGCCCGGGGGAACTCCTTGAAGGAAAGCAGCCGCACAGTCTGTTCCTGCAGCTCTTCCAGGCCGCCGGCGCCGCGCTCGGATACGGGCTCGAAGACGTTGGCTACCACCTGGCGCAGGCGCCCGGTGGCTTGCAAGCGCACGAGCAAGGTCAGCAGGGCGATGGCGGCCGGGTGCGGCACGATGAACCAGCGGCGGGCGGAGGCCGGCGGCTGCAGGTGCTCGTCGAGGAACGGGACGCGGACGACCGCTTCCGGGACGTCCAGCAGGGCGTGGCTCAAGTCAATCAGGGCCGCCGGGCCGGCGGCCGCTTGCGGCCAGTGGGCGCGGGTGAAGGCGCCGGCCATCGAGGCAAAGAACACCAGGTCGTTTTCGGTGAAGGTCTCCGGAGCGACGCGCTGGATGAAAGCGGGCTCACCCTCGAAGTCGGTGAGCTGCCCCAGCGCCTCGTCATCGTCCACCAGGGTCAGCTTCTTCACCGGGAACAACCGCTCCTCGAGCACCTCTTTCAATTCCTTGCCCTTGAGGGAAGCGCCCCCGAGGATGGCCACGCGCAGACCCGAGGAGCCTCTCCGAGCCGCCACGAGGGAACCTCAACCGGCGTGGCCCAGCAGCCGACGCCGCGCCAGCCCGACCAGCCCGGCCATGAGGTATCCCACGGCGATAATGAGCAGCACCGGCCGGGAAAACTTCCAGATCAGCGCGACCATAAGCCCGATGACGATCACCGTCACCGAAGGCCGCACCCGGCCCAGGTCAATGTGCTTCAAGCTGTAGAAGCGGATGGGGCTGACCATCAGGAGGGCCAGCCCGGCAATCAACACCGTCCAGCCGGCCGCCCAGTACCAGTCGGTGATGGGCTTCGGGAAAGCGTGCACAACGGCGGCAATCACCCCGGCCGCTGCCGGGATGGGCATACCGACGAAGTAGCGGTGCGGAGGAACGCCGGGACTGGGCGCTTCCCCGGCCTGGATGTTGAAGCGCGCCAGGCGCCACGCCCCGCAAATCACGAAGAAGAAGCAGGCAATCCAGCCGGCGTGGTAGAGGTGCTGAACCGACTCCGGGTGGTTGCTCAAGCTCGGGTTGAGGCCGCGCAACCCCCAGACCAGCGCCAGGAAGGCGGGCGCGAGCCCGAAGCTAATGACGTCGGCGAGCGAATCGAACTCCTTGCCGAAAGGGCTGGCGCCTTTGCTCATGCGGGCGACACGCCCGTCCAGGGCGTCGAGCACCACCGCCAGGCCGATGGCCTTGGCGGCGGCGTCCAAGTCGCCCACCGTGCCCCGCGCCGAGGAAAGAATGGCGAAGTAGCCGAAGAAAAGATTGCCCACGGTGAGGCCAGCGGGCAGGAGGTGTATGCCGCGGCGGAGGCGGTGATTCGGCTGCTCGTTCATTCGCGAATGGCCAGAATGCTCGTGCCGGCGCGGACGTGCTGGCCCGGGCGAACCTCCACGCGGCAGCACCGGTCGAAGACGACCTCGGCGCGCGACCCGAACCGGATCATCCCCAGGCGCTGGCCGCGCTCCACTTGGTCGCCTACTTTCTTCCAGAACTCGATGCGCCGGGCCACCAGCCCGGCGATCTGGCGGACAATCACGCGCGTGCCCCCGCTCTCCAGCACCACCTCGTTCCGCTCGTTCTCCCGGCTGGCGCGTTTGGTGGAGGCGATGTGGAACTTGCCGGGCCGGTAGCGCACCTCGGCAATGGTGCCGGCGATGGGCGCCCGGTTGACGTGCACGTCGAAGATGGAGAGGAAGATGCTCACCTGCGTCTGCGGCCTTCCGTCCACGGTGGTTTCTTCCACCGCCAGCACTTTGCCGTCGGCCGGCGCCACAATGGCTCCCGATTCCACCGGCACCGCGCGCTCCGGGTCGCGGAAAAAAAAGAGCACGAAGCCCGCCAGGCCCAGCAGCGGCGCGCTCGCTGTCCACCAGCCCTGCCAGCCCAGCACGCCGCCCGCCAGCGCGGGCACAGCGGCAAAAAAGAATCCGGTGCGAACCATAGCTAGTTGAAGAAAGCCGCTCCTAGGTCGCCTGCACCGCCTCGGCCTGCTCGCGGCGATAGTCGCGAATCATCTCCTGCATCCGATCCTTCGCCTTGAGCTTGAGCTTCTTCAGGCGAGCGATCTCGGTGTGGTCGCCGGCGGTCAGCCGCCGCTTGCGCGCCAGCGCTTCGAGCTCGGCGGCGTAGCGGGCGTGGTCGTCCGCCAAACGGCGGAATTCCGGGCTCGACTCCAGCAAGCTCCGACGGATGTGCTCGGACTGGCGCGTCATCCTCTTTCCCTCCTCTGCGGATGGGTAGGCCGGGACCGACTCCCACCGGCACGGTAACACACCCCCGCGGCTTCCATCAAGGCGCGGGCTCGCCCTGAAGGCTCACCCCAGCGGGGCCTGCGGCCAGGAGACGTAGGCAGACGACGCCGTCGTCCTCCGGGTCGCGGTAGTAGCCCCGGCGCCGGCTGGTTTCGGCGAAGCCGAGGGCGCGGTAGAAATCGCGGGCGGCGCGGTTGGCGGCCCGCACCTCCAGCCAGCACTTCTCGGCGCCGCGCTGGCGGGCCACGGCCAGGGCCTCCGCCACCAGCCGTCGCCCGATTCCCTGGCGACGATACCCCGGCGCCACCGCCAAGTTGAGGATCTCCGCCTCGTCCGCCGCCAGGCGCCCCACGAGGAATCCCGCCACGCGCGCCCGCACGGAATCTTCCGCCAGCAGGCAGAGGCCGGCTGCATCGGCAAAGGCGTTCGCGTAGTCGGCCGGTTGCCACGAGGCCGCGCCGGGCGCCGTTTGCTGGAGCGCCAGGATGGCCTCCAGGTCGTCCGGCGTGGCGGGCCGCAGGATTACTTTCTCTTCCACAGCAACTCCGCGTCCGAGCGGCGGACGTAGTTGGCTTC
>MEKM01000133.1:0-3769 GCA_001766965.1 Acidobacteria bacterium RIFCSPHIGHO2_01_FULL_67_28
CGCTCCCCAGGCGCTTCTGCTCGACGATGTAGGCCACCGACGGCCACATGATGGCCGGAATCAGCGAGAAGGCGAGCCCCAGCATCACCACCGGGGCGTAGAGCGTCACCTGCGTATAGGCCAGCAGCGGGAAGACCGGGACCAGAATCAGCGTGCCCACCGCCATCAGAGTGGCGCGCCGGCCGATGCGGTCGACGAGCAGCCCGATGAGCGGCGTGGCGATCATGGCGGCGAAGGGCAGCAGGCTGTTCAACTGCCCCGCGAAGCTGCGCTCGGCCTGGTGGGCTTCGATGAAGAACTTGATGGCAAAGCTGCGGAAGGGAAAAATCAAAGAGTAAAAGGCTACGCACAAAGCGGTGATGTACCAGAAGGAGCGGTTGAATCTGAACAGGTCGGCCAGCACCAGCTTGTCGGTCGTGCCGGCCTCGCCGAGCGCGTAGCGGGCTTCGGCGCGCTTTTCCAGCACCCAGTAGATCGTTGCTCCCACCACACAGGTGAGTCCGAGGAAGGCGCCGATGACGAGCGGCGTCTGCCAGTTCGAGTAGGCGGCGCGCGCCCAGGTGGGCGACCAGTCGGCGGCGATCTGCCCGAAGCGGGCCACGAGCAAGTTGATGCCCATGGCGAAGGCCAGCTCTTTCCCCCGGAACCACTTGGCAATCGCCGCGGTGATGGCCACGATGAGCGGCTCGGCGCTCAACCCGAGCAGGAAGCGCCCTAGCAGCATGATGCGGATGTCGCTCGAGGCCATGGTCACGAAGCCGGAGACGGCGCAGATGACCCCGAAGAGCATGGTGGCTTTGCGCGTCCCGAAACGGTCAATGATGATGCCGCCCAAGAGGAGAAAAAGGATGGCCCCCAAGGAGTAGCTCGAATAGAGCAGACCGATCTTCTCGTCGGTGAACTGGAGCTGTTGCTTCAGCAGGTCGGCGATGGGAGCGATGGTGTCGTAGAGGTAATAGTTGCCGAACATCGCCAGGCTGATGAAGGCCAACACCGTCCAGCGGTACCAACGGGGCGGCTCGGGGCGGGCGGCGGCAGGGGCGTTGGTCATGATCGCTCCGAGACTCTACACCCGTTTGACGATAAGCACGGCGTTGAGCCCACCGAAGGCAAAGGAATTCGAGAGCGCGGCCCGCACCGGAATCTTCCGCGCCTGGTTGGGGACGTAGTCGAGGTCGCACTCGGGGTCGGGGGTCGCGTAGTTGGCCGTGGGCGGGATGACGCCTCGGCAGATGGCCTCGACCGCCGCCACCAGCTCGATCGCTCCCGAAGCCCCCATCACGTGCCCGTGCATGGACTTGGTCGAGCTCACGGGCAGTTTCTTCGCGTGGGCGCCGAAAACTTCCTTGATGGCGCGGGTCTCGATGACGTCGTTGACGCGCGTGGCCGTCCCGTGGGCGTTGATGTAGTCAATTTCTTCCGGTTTCATCCCGGCGTCCTCGAGCGCCAGGCGCATGGCGACCGCCGGGCCTGCGACGCTGGGCTGGGTGATGTGGCTGGCGTCGGAGTTGGCGCCGTAGCCGGCGAGCTCGGCCAGAATCTGCGCCCCGCGCCGCCGCGCGGCTTCGTACTCCTCCAGCACAAACACCGCAGCGCCTTCCCCGATGACGATTCCCTGCCGGTCGCCGCTGAAGGGCCGGCAGGCGCGGGCGGCGTTGCCGTTCTCGGGGGCCAGTACGCGCATCGCTTCCCAGCCGCGGACGACGCCGTAGGTGATGGGGGCATCCGAGCCGCCCGCCAGCATCCAGTCGGCCTGGCCTTGCTGGATCATCCGGTAGGCCTCGCCGAGGGCGTGCGTAGCGGAGGAGCAGGCAGTGGTCGGCGTCAGGCACGGCCCGCGCGCCTGGAAGCGCATCGAGACCTGGCAGGTGGCGGCGTTGTACATCACGCGGGGGATGGCCAGCGGCGACAACCGGGTGGCGTTCTTGGCGTAGAGGGAGAAGTATTGGGTGTCGAGCGTTTCGATGCCGCCGTAGGCGGTCCCGATGCAGACGCCGGTGCGGGGCTGCTGCGCCTCGCTCAATTTTTCCAAACCGGCTTGCGCCAGGGCCTGCCGGGCCGCCACCAGGGCGAACTGGCTGAAGCGGTCGAGCTGGTCCAGCTCTTTTTCGGTGAAATGCTGCAGCGGCTCGAAGCCGGGGACTTCGGCGGCGATGCGGCAGTTCAACCGGCTGACGACCTCGGGCGGGAGGTTCTGGATGGGCCGCGAGCCGGAGCGGCCGGCGACGAGGCTCGAGAAAAAGTCGCCGACGCTGGCGCCGGGGGCGGCGATGACCCCCATTCCGGTGATGACCACCCGTCGCATTAGCGGGGAAGGTTCCTAGGAGCTTCTGCCGGCCCCGCCCTGCGGGGCCAGGTGCGGCCCCAGGCGGGTGATGATGTCCTGCACGGTCTGGATGCCCTGGGCTTCGGTCTCGGGGATGCTGATGTCGAAGGCCTGCTCGAGCTCAAAGAGCAGGCAGACGCGGTCGAGCGAATCCATCCCCAGGTCATCGAAGCTCGATTCCAGGCGCACCTCGCCCGTCTTGCGCTTGGCGACTTTGGCGACCGCCTCGATGACTTTCTCTTCGAGCGACATCTCAACCCGCGACCGTCGTCCCGACGCCTCGGGACAGCGGCCCGAAGATCTCGGCCGGCAGGTAGCCCGCCTTCACCGCATACTCCAGCACGCGGCGCAGGAAAGTGGGATTGATGACGGGCAGCGCAAGCAGCCGCTCGGCGTTGCGGGTCTCCAGGCGCAGGTCGTTCAGGTAGGGCAACAGGTAAGTTTCCAGGGCGCGGTGGATGGCCTGCTCCTTGTGGCTCAAGAGATGAAGGCTCCACTGCGCCATGGGGACGAGCTTGGGGATGCGCAGGTGGGGGAAAGCTTTCACCAGGTCGAACAGGTCCTTGAGCAGGCAGCCGTTGCGGCTGACCAAATGGAAGGTGCGGCCGAGCGCCCAGGCCACTTCCAGGCCGCGGCGGATGGCGCGGGCCACATAGTCCACCGGGACGATGTTCACCTTGCGCTGGCGCAGGTCGGGCCAGTGCGACAGCATCCCGCTGCCGAAGATGCGCACCGCCTGGTAGAAGAGGTTGAAGCTGGCGATGCGGCCGGTCTTGGTGTCGCCCACGGTGACGCTGGGGCGGAAGATGACGACGGGCATCCCCGCGGCCAACTCCTCGCGCACGCGCTGCTCGGCCTGGTATTTGGTGCGCTCGTAGTGGTTGGCGAAGGCGGGCTTCGCCGGGAGCGAGTCCTCGGCGAAAAAGCCGGAGCGGGCGGTGCCGCTGGCGGCGTAGCTGGAGAGATAGGCGAAGCGGCGCAGGCGGCCGCTGGACTGGCAGAGGCGGGCGAGCTCGAGGGCGTTCTCGGTGCCGAGCACGTTGGCGCGGTGGCACTCTTCGGCGCCGGCGCCGAGGTGGGTGACCGCCGCCGAGTGGATGAAAAGGTCGGCGGCGCCGATCACCCGCTCACGCTCCAGCCGCCCCAGGCCGCAGTGCGGCTCTTCGATCGAGCCTTCGACCACGTGGGCGCGGCGGCGGGGCTCGGCCGGGAGCTTGGCGGCGTCGAGCAGGGCGGCGATGCGCTCGGCGGACGATTGGCGCTCGCGCGGCCGCACCAGCACCAGCACCTCGGAGCCGCGCTGGAGATAGTGCTCCAGCACCCGGCTGCCGATGGCGCCGGTGGCGCCGGTCAGAAAGACTGTCGGTGGAGTTCGCTTAGCCACGTTGCCGCCCTAGTCAAAACGCAAACAGCGATTCTAGAGACGATTCCCCCGGCTGTCAA